>JAGYMF010000121.1 GCA_018400695.1 Bacteroidales bacterium
ATCCGGAAGGCAGAATCCAACAACTTTTTCAAAACTATGTAAGCAAATTTGTGAAAAACCATTACATTTGCGGTGGTTTAAAAAAACGTAAAAAAAACAGCTAATAATGGCCAGGAAACAAAAAGAGGTTCAAGGAGATAAGAATCTTGGTAATATCGAATCCGCGCTTTCACGCACAGAGCTTTTTATTGAAGATAACCAAAAGATGCTCACCAATATCCTTTTGGGTATTCTTGCAATCGCCCTGCTGATCATAGCCGGAAACCGCTATGTTCTCAAACCAAAAAATGCGGAGGCCGCTGCCAGCATGTATATGGCGGAGCGTTATTTTGAACGCGATTCGTTCAACCTTGCACTGAATGGTTACGGAACCTATCCCGGATTCCTGGATATCATGGATGACTATGCCATCACCAAATCAGCAAAACTGGCAAAATACTATGCAGGCATTTGCTACAAGGAGGTGGGCGATCATGAATCTGCCATTGAATACCTGTCCGCTTTCAGAACCAGGGACCTGATGATTGGTGCTGCAGCACAAAGCTCCCTTGGAGATGCATACAGTGAAATCGGGGAATATGAGAAGGCTGCAGCTGCCTATATCAAGGCGGTTAAGAAATATGAAAACAGCTTCACATCACCCATCATCCTCAAGAAAGCGGGCATTGTATACGAAGAGGTGGGCGCACTTGAAAAGGCGCTTGAGGTATACGAACGCATCAGCAGGGAGTATCCTGAATCCGCCGAAGGAAGAGAGATGAAAAAGTACATCGGCAGGGTGGAAGCCCAACTGGCAACACTTTAGTTAAGTATTAACCACAATTTTATAAGTATCAGCCTGTGATGGTGCTGGTACTTTTTTTTTTCGATCATCATTCTTAATAAAAACACATTTGATCATGGCAACCAGCTTAAAAAACCTCTCCGATTATGACCCCGGAACAGTACCAGATGCTTCAGGCATGAAATTCGGCATTGTTGTTTCAGAATGGAATGAAGAGGTTACAGCAGCCCTTGCTGAGGGAGCGGTGAATACCCTGAAGCATCACGGATGCCAGGAAGAGAACATTCACGTAATGCCAGTCCCAGGAAGTTTCGAACTTCCTTTCGGTGCAAGGCTAATCGCTGAGAGGCACCCGTTGGATGCTGTTATTGTCATCGGATGCATAGTACAGGGCGAGACCAGCCATTTTGACTATATCTGTCAGGGGGTAACCCATGGCATCTCGGAATTAAACCTTGAATATGACATCCCCTTTATTTTCGGTGTACTAACTACCCAGAACCAGCAACAGGCGCTGGATCGTGCAGGTGGGAAGCATGGGAACAAAGGCGACGAGGCTGCGGTCACAGCGATTAAAATGGCGGGACTGAAAAACGGTCATTAATACCCTTCGTTATCTTTTCTTCCCTTTTTGCATCTGTTGCTGCTGTTTGGTCATCTCTTCAAGGCGTGCCTGCCATTTGGATTTCTTCTTTGGCTTCGCCTTCTTGGCATTGATCTTCTTCAATATCTTCTCTTCATCTGTGAACTGCTTAAAGAGGAAGTTCTGTCCCAGCGTGATCACGTTGGCAAGGAAATAATAATAGGTAAGTGCTGCAGAGAAGTTGTTCAGTATCACCATAAACATCACCGGCATGATATACATCATGGTCTTCATTCCCGGCATTGCACTGGTCGATTGCGTCTGGTTATTGATCCGCATACTCAGCATGGTAGTCACCGTCATGAGCAACGTAAACAGGCTTACATGGTCACCATACATCGGAATCTCGAACGGAAGATCAAGAATACTGTCATATGTTGAAAGGTCTTTTGCCCAAAGGAAGCTCTCACCCCTCAGTTCAATTGATGCCGGGAAAAACCGAAACATCGCATAAAGAATAGGCATCTGTAACAGCATGGGCAGGCATCCTCCAAGCGGATTGGCACCTGCCTTTTTATAGAGATCCATGGTAGCCTGCTGCTTCTTCATGGCATCTTCCTTTTTCGGGAACTTCTCTCCGATCTCATCCACTTGCGGCTTAAGAACACGCATCACAGCCTGCGACTTATATGATTTATAGGTCAGCGGGAACAATGCCGTTTTCAAGATCAGTGTAAGCAACAAAATAATGATGCCATAATTGGTCATGTACCTGTTGAGCCAGTTAAAAATCGGAATAATGACAAACTCATTCAGCCACCGAATAACTGAGCCCCCAACAGTCACAAGGTTCTCCAGCTTCCAATCTTCGTATTTTTTTAGCGTCGTGTGATGGTTCGGACCGAAATAGAAGGCCATTGACATGGTTTGGTCATGACTCCTCGCATAGGGCATATCAATTTCACTGGAAAAATGCCGAACATATTTGCCTGGCTCATCAAAGCGCTCATTCATCAAATAAGCACTTTCGAAATTGTCCTTCGCGATGAACACAGTAGAGAAAAACTGGTGTTTATAAGCAATCCATTCAAGCTGCGTCGTTGCCGTCTCCTCCTGGATGGTCTTTTTTGAACGCATATTGAACTTCTCAATATCGCCATCCTTGTATCTGTAGTAAAGTGTGGTATAGTTGTTTTCGTTCTGAAAGCCCTTCTCAGTCGAAGGAAAATAGATCTCATACAGGTAGGTCATGTTATCTGTTCGGAACTGTTCCATGCCCACCAGCCGGATATCAAAATCCATCATATACTTTCCCGGATGGAGCGTGTAGATGTATTCAATATAGGCATCATCCACGATGTCGAGCCGCATGGTCAGGCTCTTGCTTCCACCTGTAACAACCTGGTTCTTCTTCGTGGTTCCCGGTACGAAATAGAGTTCTCCTGTATTGATCCTCCGGTTATCAGCAAAAAACTGCAGATCAAATTTCGACGAATCACCATCGAACAGCACCACCGGAAGGGAATCATGTGTCACATAATCTTTCAGCAGAGCACTGTACGGCCTGCCTCCCAATGTGGAAAACTCCACAGTAATCAGATCATTTTCCAGCGTAAAGAAATCCTCCTCTCCCTCCAACGCACCAACAAATACTCCGTAATTGCGCTGTTTCTGGCTCATCATGACAGAATCCCTGGAAGCGTTATCGGGTGTATCCATGACCTCAGCACCGTAATCCTGCACCTGCTGCTGCTCCTGCCTTCTCACCTGTTCAATGCGGGCAAGGGAATCACTTCTGCGTATGGCCTCCATCTGGGCCTCCCTGGCAGGTTTTGTTATCAGACTGTATCCTATCAGAATAACGCCGATCAGTACGATACCGACGATTGAATTTCTGTCCATCAATTATAGCTTTAATTTAACAGCCACAAAAGTAATGTTTTAGCTGAAATAACCGGAATAAAATCATGAATAAGTAGGTAAATTTCCGGTAAACAGTACTGATCAATGCGATTCTTCAGCATGTTCGACCACCGCTTTGACAAAGCTAACAAAGAGTGGATGGGGGTTCAATACCGTACTGCTGTATTCGGGATGGAATTGTGTTCCTACGAACCAGGGGTGTCCGGGCTGCTCCATAATCTCCACGAGGTTGCTTTCAGGATTGATCCCGGCAGCCTTCATACCGTTCTGCTCAAAATCGTTTAGAAAATCATTGTTAAATTCATACCGGTGACGGTGACGCTCCCGTATCAGCTCCTGATTATAGATACCAGAAACCCTGGATCCTTTAACAAGTTCACAAAGATACCCGCCAAGCCGCATGGTACCTCCTTTTTCCGTCACCCCCTTCTGCTCTTCCATCAGATCAATCACAGGGTGTTTGGTAATATTGGTCATCTCGGTGGAATGGGCATCCCTTAACCCCAATACATTGCGGGCGAACTCTATCACCGCACACTGCAATCCCAGGCAGATGCCGAAAAAGGGGATCTTGTTTTCACGCGCATACTGTACAGCAAAAATCTTACCATCGATCCCCCGGTCACCAAAACCAGGTGCCACCAGGATACCGTCATATCCGCCAAGGTCTTCATTAATAGTCTCCGGGGAGATCATCTCAGAATGAATACAGGTTACATTGACACGCGCATCATTCAACGCCCCAGCATGGGTCAGCGATTCAAGTATGGACTTGTATGAGTCATACAACTCTACATATTTTCCAACCAGGGCAATATTCACCTCACTGGATGCACTCTTCAGTTTTTTGACAAAATCACGCCACGGCTTCAGGTCAATCGGTTTTTTGGGTTCAATATTCAGCCTCGCCATCACCGTTTTGTCCAGGTTCTCTTCCTGCATCAGAAGTGGCACTTCGTAAATGGTGGAAACATCGATGGACTGAATCACAGACTCGAGGTTTACGTTACAGAAAAGCGCAACCTTCTTCCGTATCTCTTTGGTCAGCTGATGCTCCGTTCGTAACACCAGGATATCGGGCTGAATTCCGTTCTCCAGGAGCACCTTTACAGAATGCTGTGTCGGTTTTGTCTTCAGCTCTCCCGATGCACTCAGAAATGGCACAAGGGTAAGGTGAATAATGGCTGTATTGTGATGACCGAGGTCCCACCGAAGTTGTCTGACCGCCTCAATGTAAGGCAAGGATTCAATATCACCTACCGTTCCACCAATCTCTGTAATGATGATATCATATTTATCTCCCTTACCCAGCAATTTAATCCTCCGCTTGATCTCGTCGGTAATATGCGGGATCACCTGTACAGTCTTCCCAAGGTAATCACCCCTCCGCTCCTTATTGATTACCGATTGATAGATTCGGCCCGTGGTAACATTGTTTGCCTGCGAAGTCTGAATATCCAGGAAACGTTCATAATGTCCCAGGTCAAGATCTGTTTCAGCACCATCATCAGTCACATAGCACTCGCCGTGCTCATATGGATTCAGTGTACCGGGATCCACATTGATATAAGGATCAAGCTTCTGAATGGTAACAGAAAATCCCCGTGCCTGTAGAAGGCGTCCAAGAGATGCAGAAATAATCCCTTTCCCAAGTGAAGATGTAACTCCACCTGTTACGAATACGTACTTTGTCCTGGTCAAAATTTAAGGTGCTATTGATGAAGCCACAAAGTAATAAATAATCTGAGACTGACGAAAATTAATTTTTTATGAATTATCAACGTTAACCATCCGACAATTCATCAATAACTCCGATTTTTCTCTCCAGGAGGTCGATCCGCAGATGTGCACTTTCGATCTTCTCCTGGAAATCAGAGATTGTTTCCTCTGCACTTTCCGTCTCTTTGAAAAAACCGATATTGTTCTCCCATATACCGATATCACTCCTCAGCTGCTGTAGCTTATTCATCATCCGGTCGCGTTCATAATTCAGCTTATTCTCTCCTTTAGGACCACTCAAAATAGCCATGATCTTGAGCCGGTAACGTATCAGGCTCTTTTCATTGCTGTCGATATCCATCCTGTCAACAACATTGTTGATGGCATCCCTGAATTCATCCCGTATCCTGTCCTTGCTCTCCACGGGAACAAACCCGATGGCATTGTATTTATCCTGGTAATCTACAAGTACCCGGACCAGCTCATGAATATTTGCCGGCTGACCAAGTGCTGCCAGCTGCCGGATTAGCTCCTCCTTTGCTTTGAGGTTCTCTTCGTAGGCGTCGTTTTTGCCGCTGAAAAAATCAGATTTACTATGAAAGAAATGATCACATGCGGTCCGCAACCGTTTCCACAACTTATCAGACTCCTTCCGTGGCACCGGACCGGATTCCTTCCACTGCTGCTGAA
>JAGYMF010000122.1 GCA_018400695.1 Bacteroidales bacterium
ACCTGCATTCAAGCGCCCCAGCGTTCAGTTACATCTGCTTGAGTTCCCGGATCATGGCTGCTGGATCTTCTGCCCTGAATATGGAGGTGCCGATCACAAAGACATCCACCCCGGCCTCGCGAAGCTGCACCAGGTTCTGACTGCCCACGCCACCGTCTACCTCGATGAGCGTGCCGCTGCCGGCCTCGCTGATCATCCGCCGCAGGGTTTTTATCCGCTCGTAGGATTCTTCCATGAACGACTGACCGCCATAGCCGGGCTCGACGGTCATGATCAGGACCATGTCGAGGTAGGCCAGAAATGGCCGGAGCACCTCCACACTGGTGGCCGGCTTGAGCGATACAGATGCCTTCATGCCGAGGGCAGTGATCTCTTTCAGGGTCTTTTCAAGGTCGTCGCACGCCTCATAATGGACCGTAAGAATATCGGCGCCCGCCTCTTTGTAGCGCTCGAGATACCGCTCTGGCTTCACCGTCATCAGGTGAACATCCAGTGGTTTTTCGGCGATGGCATTGATCTGACTGATCACCGGGAAGCCAAAGGAGAGGTTGGGCACAAAAACCCCGTCCATGATGTCGAGGTGGATCAGGTCGGCCTCACTGTTGTTCAGCATGGTGATCACATCGTGCAGCCTCAGGAAATTGGAATTCAGTATGGATGGTGCGATCTGGTGGCTCATGTGCGCGCTTGTTTAATTTTTTACAAAAATAGTGTTCTTATCCGGTTGACCTGCTGCGAACAGCGATTTTTAACAGGAATCGGCCACCTTTCTGACCGAAATAAATTATTTTTGGTCCGACCAATAGCGAAAGATCCATGATAATATTTGAGGAGGTAATTGCCAAACGACTGAACCTCGGGCTGGTTCAGGTAAAGAATACACTGGAACTGATCGATGAGGGGGCCACGGTGCCGTTCATCAGCCGTTACCGGAAGGAGCGGACCGGCAGCATGGATGAGGTCCAGGTGGCCGGGGTACGTGATGCCTATGAGCAGCTGAAGGAGCTGCAAAAGCGGCAGGAGTATATCCTGAAGACCATTGAAGAGCAGGGGAAACTCACGGAGGCGCTGCGGAAGCAGATCACCGAAACGCTCGACCAGAAAGTGCTGGAAGATATCTACCTGCCCTACAAGCCGAAGAGAAAGACCCGTGCAACGATGGCACGCGAAAAGGGGCTGGAGCCCCTGGCACAAATTGTCATGAAGCAGCAGGAGCTCATCCTGGAAAAACGGGCCGCAGAGTTCCTGAACGATGAGGTGCCCGGCGTGGAGGAGGCCCTGGCAGGGGCCCGGGATATCATCGCCGAATGGGTGAGTGAGCACCAGCGGGCACGGAACATCGTGCGGCACCATTTCTCCCGCGAAGCGGTGATCTATGCCAAAGTGGTGAAGGGAAAAGAGGAGGAGGGAAGCAAATTCAGGGATTATTTTGATTATCATGAGCCCCTGAAGAAGTGCCCCAGCCACCGGATCCTCGCCATGCGCAGGGGAGAGAAGGAGGGATTCCTGAAGGTGAGCATCGAGCCGGATGAGCAGGGGGTGATTGACGATCTGAACGCCCTTTTCGTGACAGGAAGCTATGATGTCTCGCGGCAGGTGGAGATGGCGGTGCAGGATGCATGCAAGCGGTTGCTGAATCCCTCCATCGAGAATGAGTTTAAGGCCGAGTCCAGGGAGAAGGCAGATACGGAAGCGATCCGTGTGTTCGCCGAAAACCTGCGGCAGCTGCTGCTGGCATCACCGCTGGGTGAAAAACGGGTGCTGGCACTCGATCCGGGGTACCGGACCGGATGCAAGCTGGTGTGCCTGGATGCGCAGGGCAACCTGCTGCACAACGCGACCATCTATCCGCACCCGCCACAGTCGGACCGCGCCGGTGCTACACGCAAGGTAAGCGCGCTGGTGCAACAATACAAGATCGAGGCGATCGCGATCGGCAATGGTACGGCAAGCCGGGAGACCGAGCGGTTTATCAAGCTGGTGCGGTTGCCGGAAGGGGTGCAGGTGTTCATTGTGAATGAGGCCGGTGCATCGATCTATTCTGCATCGAAGGTGGCACGTGATGAGTTTCCCGATTACGATGTGACGGTCCGCGGTGCGGTATCTATTGGTCGCCGGCTGATGGACCCGCTGGCCGAACTGGTGAAGATCGAACCAAAATCGATTGGTGTGGGACAGTATCAGCACGACGTGGACCAGGGCAACCTGAAAAAGAGCCTGGACGATGTGGTGGAGAGCTGCGTAAACATGGTGGGTGTCGATGTGAATACTGCAAGTCAGCACCTGCTGACCTACGTATCGGGACTCGGGCCGACCCTGGCACAGAATATCATCGATCACCGCACAGCTAACGGACCTTTTAAATCCCGCAATGCATTGCGTACCGTGCCACGGATGGGCGACAAAGCCTTTGAGCAGTGTGCCGGCTTTCTCCGGATCGCCCATGCTGCCAATCCACTGGATAATTCGGCGGTGCACCCTGAAAGCTATTTTGTGGTGGAGAGGATGGCGACCGACCTGGGCTGTGATATCCGGGAGATGGTGGCAAATGAAAAGCTGGTCAGCAGCATCGATCTCAACAAATATGTTACCAACCAGGTGGGGATTCCCACGTTAAAGGATATCATCGGGGAGCTGAAGAAACCCGGGCGCGATCCGCGCGAAGATATCGAGGTGTTCGAGTTTTCGAGCGATGTGATGCGTGTGGCTGACCTCAAACCGGGGATGGAACTGCCCGGGGTCGTTACAAATATTACCAATTTCGGTGCCTTCGTGGATGTCGGCGTGAAGCAGGACGGACTGGTACATATCTCACAGCTGGCCGACCGCTTTGTGAAGGATCCCAATGATGTGGTCAAACTAAACCAGAAGGTGAAGGTAAGGGTGCTCGAAGTGGATGAACGCAGAAGCAGAATCAGCCTCTCCATGAAGGGTATGAAGGAGGGGAACAGCTGACCATCAGTAAAAATGCCTATCTTGTCACCTTTTAAAAATCCAGGTTGCCTGTATGAAGTTTCCACGATATTTTCCCCGTATGTTCAGACCTTCTGTCTACCAGGGCAGACGTAACCCGAAGCGGTATTTTGAAGGTTGGTATTACAAGCATGTGGATCGTTCGGGCGCCCATATATGGTCCATCATCTTCGGCATATCACACTCTGTCGATCCGCACAGCTTCATACAGGTGATCGAGGGGAAGACCGGTGAGACAGAATATATCCGTTTCGAAAAAGAGCGCTTTACTTTCGAAAAAGACCATTTGTGGGTCTCTGTCGGCAAGAACACCATTACAGACCATTCTGTTGAGATGGATCTCCATGGAGAAAAATTCACCATCACCGGTAAACTTCACTATAGCGGCACACATCCCTTTCCCCAAAAACTGCTTGCTCCCGGGATCATGGGCTGGTACACCTATGCACCGTTCATGGAATGTTACCACGGGGTGGTCTCGATGAATCACCAACTGGAGGGGAGCCTGAATATCAATGGGAAGGTCATCGATTTTACCGGAGGAAAAGGGTATATCGAAAAGGATTGGGGACGCTCCATGCCGTCCGACTGGATATGGATGCAGTGCAACCATTTTGAAGGTCACCCCGAAATGTCGATGATGATCTCCGTTGCCCGAATTCCTTGGCTTACAGGTTTTTTTCCCGGGTTCCTCTCTTTTGTGAAAGTGGGATCTGTGGTGTACCGCTTTGCGACCTATAACCGAAGCAGCATTGAATCATTGAGCGTGGATGAGCAGTCGGTAAACCTGGTGTTGAAGAACAGCAAACACCGCCTGGAGGTTACGGTCATGCGAAATCATACGGGCCAGCTGAAAGCGCCCGTTGAGGGACAGATGGAACGAAAAATCGCGGAGAGCCTTGACGCATCGGTTGAAATACGGCTGACTACCCGGGGTGGTGACCTTGTGTGTGATGGTGCCGGCAGGTATGCCGGACTGGAGATTGTCGGAGATATGACGCAGGTTATCAACCAGTGAGGTTGAAGAATTTTGAATTACTTTTGCTACCTTCGCAGAGGCTGTTTTGAACTATTCGGTCATGTTGTTGTTATGTCGTCTGACCGGAGTTCATTCTGAAATCCTGAACCAACCACACCAAAATATGATGAAATCGATTTATCCAATGTTATTGCTGGCCGTGGTATTGACCATGCCGGCGTGTAAAACTGACCTTAAAATGAACCCACCCATTGCAGAGAAAAAACCGAAAGAGCTGACCATCCACGGAGATACACGGATCGATAACTACTATTGGCTTCGCGAGAGAGAAAATCCGGAGGTGATCGCTTACCTGGAAGCAGAAAATGCCTACCGTGCCTCGGTGATGAAGAAGACGGAGACACTACAGGAGGAGTTGTACGAAGAGATCGTGGGGAGGATTCAGCAAACGGACCAGTCTGTTCCTTACAAGAAGAACGGATACTATTACTATACCCGTTATGAAGAGGGCAAAGAGTACCCGATCCACTGCAGAAAAAAGGGGAGCATGGAGGCTGATGAGGAGGTCATGCTCGACGTGAACCAGATGGCTGAAGGGCACGCATATTATAGTGTATCCGGGCTGAATGTAAGTACCAACAACAGGTACCTGGTATTCGGGGTTGATACAGTGAGCCGCCGGAAATACACCCTTCATGTCAAGGACCTGACCACCGGTAAGATGCTGGATGACCAGATTCCGCTGACCACCGGAGGGTCGACCTGGGCAAACGATAACAAAACGATTTTCTATACCACGAAAGATGAACAGACCCTGCGCTCCAGTGAGATCCACAAGCATATCCTGGGAACACCCGCAGCGAACGATCATCTGGTCTATACGGAAGATGATGAGACCTTCAGCACCTTCGTCTACAAAACAAAGTCAGAAAAGTATATTGTGATCGGCTCATCAAGTACCATGACCAGCGAGTACAGGGTGATGGATGCCGGGACGCCCGATGGCAACTTCAGGATCTTTCAGCCGCGTACCCGGGGACTGGAATATTCCATCTCACATTTCGGTGACCATTTCTATGTCGTCACCAACCTGGATGCAAAGAATTTCAGGCTGATGAAGACACCCGTGAACAGAACAACGAAAGAGAACTGGAAAGAGGTGATTGCACACCGTGAGGATGTGATGCTCGAGGGTATTGAACTCTTCAGTAATTTCATGGTGATTGATGAGCGGCAGGAGGGTTTGAACAACCTGCGGGTGATCAATATGAAAGACGGATCGGAACACTACCTGGAGTTCTGGGAAGAAGTCTATACCGCCGGAATATCTTATAACCCGGAGTTTGATACGGAAACACTGCGCTTTTCATATACCTCCCTTACCACACCAAACTCGACCTACGACTATGACATGAAGCGCCGGGAGAAGGTGCTGCTGAAACAGCAGGAGGTGCTGGGAGATTTCGATCCGGATAATTATGAGGCGAAGAGGATCTATGGTACGGCAGCCGATGGGGAGAAGATCCCGATGAGCATTGTCTACCGGAAAGGACTCGAAACCGACGGAAAGAATCCTGCGCTGATTTATGGTTATGGTTCATACGGATTCACGATGGACCCGCGTTTCAGTTCAGTCCGGCTCAGTCTGCTCGACCGCGGATTTGTATTTGCCATCGCGCACATCAGGGGCGGACAGGTGTATGGCAGGCCCTGGTACGAAGACGGAAAGTTGCTGAACAAGAAGA
>JAGYMF010000123.1 GCA_018400695.1 Bacteroidales bacterium
TATCACCGACGATCCGAAATTTGTAAATCCTGCAAGTGATCTGAGGCCATTCGCCACTTCACCCTGTGTGAATGCAGGAAACAACGACTATAATACACAAGCGTACGACATCCGTGGCGAAGCCCGTATCCAGGAAACCATTGATATGGGCGCATACGAAAGGAAACCGGGATCAGATCCCTACGGCATTTATTATGTAATGCACGATGCGGCCCCCAACAACGACGGGACAAGCTGGGACGATGCCTTCACCTCAATTCAGTCGGCGCTGGATATTTCAGTCGGCGGCGACCAGGTGTGGGTAGCAGCCGGAACCTACACACCAAGTTACGATTATGATTTGGGTATTGGAGAAAGAGGCAAGCACTTCCGCATGATCGAAGGTGCGGCTATATACGGCGGCTTTGCAGGAACGGAGGATTCCATCAGCCAGCGAACCGACTTTGGCCCGGGTGGCGCCTATGAAACCATCCTGAGCGGGGATATCGGAATTGTAGGTGATCATACCGACAACTGCTACCATGTATTCTACCACCCGGAAGGTCTTAATTTAACCGGCGCTGCCAGGTTAGACGGGTTTACGATCAAAGGGGGCCATGCAGATGGAAGTCCTCCTCATGATGTTGGCGGCGGGATGTCCAATTGGTCTTCTTCTCCGGCCATCACCTATGCTACATTTGCATTGAATTCCGCGTCTCAATACGGCGGCGGCATCTTTAATTCTTCTTCTTCTCCAACCATCACCAATGCCACATTTTCATCAAATTCTGCATCAAACAAAGGCGGCGGGATTTACTGTCAGGCATCTTCATTCCCAACCCTAAACAACAGCATCGTCTGGAACAACGCTGCTGAAAGCGGTAAACAGTTTTACCTGGATAGTGCAACCATCACCCTGAACTATTCCTGCTATGCAAACGGATCGAATGATGTAGGAGGCGGCGGTACATTAACAGCAACCAATAATAATACGACCGATGATCCTAAGCTTGACGCAGATCTTAACCTCACCTGGACAAATTTTCCCGTAGATGATGCAACCAAATCTCCCTGCATTAACACCGGTGATCCGCTTGATTGGATAAATAACCCCAGCCACCGCGACCCCGACCAGTCGAGGATGGATATGGGGGCTCAATATTACCACCAGGAACCGGCGCTTTATTTTTATAATTCCGCTGCACAGGCCTGTGAAAGCGATTGGCCTTCTGACGATTGTGATAAACACACTTTTTATAACACATATGTATTCGACACAAGTGTTGATATAAGAACTTTCCTTATTAAAAACAGAGTAGAAAGGTTTTTTGACATCGATTTGGTTTTCGCAGGCAATCATCCGGAAGATTTTAGCTTTACCGGCCCCAATCATATTTCTTTAGAGCCTTCTGAGGTTTTACCAAACATTTCCTGCCCGAAAACATTCTTTGTTCCTAAAGCAACAGGTGCAAGAAAATGTTTTTTACAAGCATGGGCCGAAGATGGAATGCTGGAAACCGTGAGTTTATTCGGGTCTGGCTTAGGAGCGGGCAATATTACAGGAGCCGTAAATAGTTTAAACAATTCAGGTGTGGCAGGAGTAACAATAACTGTAATTAACGAAACCACTTTAGTAGAGCTTGAGGCAGAAACAATTTACGATGGAACCTATGCCGTAGTAAATGTTGGCTATGGCCATAATTACACCATCATACCCTTGAAGGTTGACTCCAGCGGCTATGCACATGAATTTAATCCGGTGAGTTATACCGGGCAGTATATTAGTGGACCCGAAGTAGAACTTACTGGAATAGACTTTGAAGACCTTTCTGTATTTGCTGTTGAAGGTTCAGTTTTTTATGAAGGCACACAATGCCCTGTTGAAGGTGTATCAATTTCAGTAATTGGCGAGAGTCCTGTCCCCACTGATGAAAATGGTTTATACCAGTTAAGTTTACCCTATGGCGAGCACACCATCACTCTTTTAAAACCCGGACATACCTTTAACCCGCCTGATACAACAATCTTTGTTACGGGACCCACGGCAAACATAAACCTGGAAGATGAATATACACACCACCTGCATGGTTTTATTGGTGGTGCATGCGAAATACCATTAACACTGGAGTCCGGTCAAAAAATTGAGCTTAATGTTCATCACGTTTTGGAATGTATGGCAGACATTACCATCGAGCTCCCCTTAACAGGTGATAGTGCCGGGTTTTACACCATCGACCTGCCACCGGGTCTGTATCAACTAAGTATTGCTAATTTTTACACCGAGGATTTCCCGGATGAACTATTAAGCTATTCTCCTGTTGAACTTGACCTGGCAGAGAATGACACCTTGAAGCACGACATCATTTTTCTTACCGAACCGGTAATAGATGTATCATGGTTGGACAGCGAATCGGATACCACTGTATATTACTTTAATGACACAGCCGTTTTGCACCAGATCAATAAATATACTGCCATTGTTGATGTTTACCGCATCTATGTGAACGACACATGCCCTGTACCACCGGGCGACGCCATACAAGTGTATGACGGCATCAGTGACGAGGCAGGCTGGAAGGATCTGATCATCACCGACACAACCTTATATACATTTTATGCCGGTACACCGAACATCATCAAAGGAGGGGATAATTCCTATAAAAAAAAGTTACAGTTTCAGTATGTTTACAATCAGGAAACAAAAGAAGTAGTAGAGCAAAATATCTGGACCTATGTGCTGGGCATTAAACCCAGGGCACAGGCATTTACTACTGCCACACCCCAGATACCACTCTGGATACTCAGGGATCCACCCGGGGACAAAAGTTATAGTTTCTGGGAACAGAATAAGTCAGTTTCACAGGCCATTAGCTTTAGTATGGCACATGGTGAGGAGAGTTCCAATAAATTAACAGTTTCACTGGGTTTGGATTGGGATTTTTCTGTAGGCTTTATAGTACAAAAATCAGTTTCTGTTGACCTTACTGCTGATGCCAGTGTAGGATATTCTTCTCAAATGACACAAAACTCCCTGACTGAAAATCAAATAACATATACAACTTCGGTTGGATACACAACCAGTGCAGCAGAAACTGGCGAAGGTGCAGATTTATATGTTGGTGCTGCACTCAATATCATTTATGGAATTACTGATGTACTATTGATTGTTGAGGATGAAATAGAGCTAACCCAAGATATTATTCTGGTTCCCGATGGTTTTAAAACCGAGTATGTATATACTCAAAGCCATATCCTGGAAAATGTAATTCCGGTACTTGAGCAGATCCAGGACTTTGAGTCAGCAGCTATGTGGCAACAAATCATCGATTTAAATGATTCGCTTAAGTCAGCAGCCAAGCTAAAAAAAGACTATTCATTCAACGGAGGCGGCAGTACAATTGACGAATCTGAAACGATAAATATACTGGAAAGCACCGAGTTTTCATTCCAGACAACCATTTGCAAAGAGGTAGCTACTGCTGCAGGTCTTCATGTTCAAGGAATTGGTCCGCTGCACGAAACCAATGTTTCAACATCAATGGGTTACGGAGGGTCGAAGGTAAATTCCATCAGCACTTCCACTACAACAGGCTATCATTTAGAGGACGATGATCATGGCGATAACTTCGCAGTGGATATCAAGTATGATTCCGTTTATGGAACACCTGTTTTTGAACTTGTCAGTGGACAATCGATGTGTCCATGGGAAGAAAACACTCAACGTATTCAGGGATGTTCTTTTGATCAGCCTGCGTATATAAAACAGGAAATCGTAGGTAACACAGCTATATTCGAAGATATTCAGCTGCAGGGAATTGGTGTAAAAGATACAATTTTGCCATATATATTATCTGTTTTAGTTGAAACAAATCCATATAGTGCTGTTATAGAGGTGGATGGAGTAAACATATCGGGTACTCCACTACCAGTTAATATTACAAATGGAAGTTCCATTACTAAATCTATCACCTTAGAGAGACCTGAGGGTGTTAATTATGAATATACAGATATTGTGCTAAAGCTGGAAGGCGTATGTTCATCAGGTGGATCAGGCGAAGTTGCTTATGCAACACTTAATGCATCCTTTGAACCTCCCTGCACAAACGTTAGCATTACAGCCCCCGGTGACAATTGGATTGTGAACAAACAGGACCCTTCGCTGGAGGTCAGCATAGGAGGATATGATAAAGATAATCCTTCATTCCAGGATATTGATTTCCAATACCGATATTATGGATCAACGGGCTGGAAACCTTGGGTAACACAAGTGACTTTCCCAAAAGAAGACCTTGGAGAAGCGTACACTACTTATAATTGGGATATGCAACCCCGTCCGGATGGGGAATACCAGGTTCGTGCAGTGGCCAATTGTACCAACGACCAGCAAACCATTTCACTCCCCAAAACAGGGGACCTTGATAAAACACCACCTTTGCTGGCAGCCTCGGGACCGGCCAATGTTCTTGAACCGGGTGTTGAAATCTTTTTCAAGTATGACGAAAAACTTAATAACTTGAGTGTAAATCTGACAAACTGCACATTGCATTTTATCGACAGTATGCAAACGGATTTGCCGGTAAACATTGCTTTGTTTGAGGCCGGGAAAAAAATAAGATTCGAGATCCCCTCAAATATGAAATACTTTGCCGAAAACCAAACGCTGGTGGCAAAGGTTTCGGGAGTGGAGGATATTTACGGCAATCAACTTGAAGTGCCTGATTCGGTTATTTTCTACGTGGACCTGGGCCCCTTACATTGGTCAGCCCCCACCAACATTACAATTTACGATGATGACGGCATGGACATCACCTTCAGCAAAGAACTGGAAAATTCGTTCGCCACTCCGGCTTACTACCAGATTTGGCATGCCGACTGGCTGACACCCGACCCGCAACAAGGCCAGATCGGACCACAGGAATCATGGGAAATAAACTTTACAGCTTATGAACTTGATCCGGGTATTTATTACGACACCATCAAAGCTTCTGTCCTGGGTTTTGCTGACGAAACGATCAGGCTTAAAATTATCGTGGGCAATGTGGCGCCTCAGTTTGTAGTGCAGCCGGTTAGCCAAACGGTAGCCCCCGGAGAAACGGTTATATTTGAAGCAGCTGCAGATGGATTTCCTAGCCCGAATTATTACTGGAAGAAAGACGATGAGGTAATTCCTGATGAGATCGATAGTTTATTGATTCTGCAGAGCGTTACAGCAGCAGATACGGGAAGCTATCAGTGTTTTGCCTGGAATGATAATGACACGGTAGCTTCGGAAATAGCAACCCTTAGCCTGGAAGGTCCTCCAACCCATATCATCAGCCTAACTGAGGGCTGGTCGGGTCTTTCTAGTTATATTATGCCAGCAGATTCAAACATCCAGGATATTTACGCCGGAATAATTGATCATCTTGTTATTGCTGTGACCGAAGAAGAAATCTTCTACCCGGCCTACAACATCAACACCATTGTTAACTGGGCGCCCCATTCGGCGTATAAAGTGAAGACAAACAGTGGCGTTACACTCAATATTGCCGGAACAATGGAGGAAAACAAAACGCTGACACTCGATAACGGCTGGAACCTGATCCCGGTTATTTCGGAATGTGAAGTGGATGTGGAAACGCT
>JAGYMF010000124.1 GCA_018400695.1 Bacteroidales bacterium
CTACTCCCTTTTTCCAGTCATTTTTGCCGGGTCGACCCACTCATCGAACTGGGCCTCCGTGAGGTATTCGAGCGCCAGTGCAGCCTCCTTCAGTGTTGTTCCCTCCTTGTGTGCCTTTTTGGCGATCTCGGCCGCTTTTTCATACCCGATATGAGTGTTCAGGGCGGTGACAAGCATCAGTGAGTTGTTCAGGTTTTCACGGATCCGGTCGTAATTCGGTTCAATTCCCACGGCGCAGTTTTCGTTGAATGACAGGCAGGCATCGCCCAGCAGTCGTGCCGACTGCAGGAAATTGTGGATCATCACCGGTTTAAAGACGTTCAGCTCGAAATGGCCGTTGCTGCCACCAATGTTGATGGTAACATCGTTCCCCATGACCTGGGCGCATACCATCGTGAGTGCTTCGGCCTGTGTGGGGTTCACCTTGCCGGGCATAATGGATGAACCCGGTTCGTTGGCCGGGATGATGATCTCGCCGATGCCGCAGCGCGGACCGGAGGCGAGCATGCGGATGTCGTTTCCGATCTTCATCAGGCTTACTGCCAGCGTCTTCAGTGCGCCATGCGATTCAACGATGGCATCGTGTGCTGCCAGTCCTTCGAATTTATTCGTCCCGGTAACAAAGGAGAGCTCGGTGTATTTGGCAATATAGGAGGCGACCAGCCTGTCGTAGTCTTCCGGGGTGTTGATCCCTGTCCCGACAGCGGTGCCACCCAGGGCAAGCTCAGAGAGGTGGTCGAATGAAAAAACCAGCGCTTTGAGGCCGTGCTCAATCTGGCTGACATATCCCGAGAACTCCTGTCCCAGGGTCAGCGGTGTGGCATCCATCCAGTGTGTGCGGCCGATCTTTACCACCTCCATGAATTCTTTTGATTTCTCCCTGAGGGTATCACGCAACTCCTTTAATCCGGGAATGGTGCACTCCATGATCACCTGGTAAGCGGCGATATGCATGGCGGTGGGGAAGGTGTCGTTGGAGGACTGTGATTTGTTGACATCGTCGTTTGGGTGGATCAGCCGTGTGCCTTCGCCAAGCTTGTTGCCGAGCAATACATGGGCCCGGTTTGCCACGACTTCGTTCACGTTCATGTTGGATTGCGTACCTGAGCCGGTCTGGTAAACCACCAGCGGAAACTGATCGTCGAGCTTTCCGTCGATGATCTCGTCGCACACCTGCATGATGATGTCTGCCTTCTCCTTTGGCAGCACGCCGAGGTCTAGATTGGCCGCTGCCGCTGCTTTTTTCAGGTATCCGAATGCCTTGATAATCTCCAAAGGCATCTTTACATCGCCAATTCTGAAATTGTTCAGGGAACGTTGTGTCTGTGCGCCCCAGTACTTGTCGGCGGGGACCTGTACCTCGCCCATGGTGTCTTTTTCTATTCGATAGTCCATTGTATGATAATTTTATCCTAAAGGTAAGACAAAAGGGTTGTACAGCAGAAATTCCGGCGTATGTTCTTTAATCTACCAGCATCATAAGAACCGTTACGTAGGCCACACTGGCGTTGTCGTATTCCACGCCAACACCGCACTGACTGAAGTCGCCCAGGATCATGGCGTTGGTGGCCGAATCTGCGGTCCACGCAGCAACGATCTCTGCCGGCTCCGTCTCGGTCGTGCTCTGCATCAGGGTCAGATCGTTATACCCGCCGATCTTGTCATGAATGATGGCCCAGTGATCGCCGATCCCTGTGGTGTCAAGCGTCTGGTCGCCGAAAGCTATCCTTGCGCTGATAAGCTGTGCCTCCTTGACCATCACAAACTGGTGAACGAAATTACCGGTTACCTCATTGGTTTCCCGGTATGATTTGATCTCGTTGTAGATGCTGTTTTCTATGGCTTTGACGTTAACAAATGGTTCGGAGTCTTCGCAGGACTGAGTCCCAAGGGAGAAGAGGACCACCGCCGTGACAAGGATGCGTAAGGTTCTTTTCATTTTCTGTTGTATTGAGATGAGTATTGTATAAATGACCACTTGAAATTCAGAAAGGTTGTATGTTGATACCGGTTCAGTTTAATACATGATTCTCTTTTCGAATGTACAAAAAAATTACAATACAGCTGAAATATTTATAGTGCCCTTTTCAACGGTCCTGTTCAGCCGCTGTTTTACTTGTTCACCGGATCCGCATCCAGAACGAACATGCCACGGCCGTGGGTAGCGATGATCACCAGGTTTTCCCGCGGATGGATCTTCAGGTCGTGTACATAGGTACACGGCAGGTCGCCGAGGACATTCCATGAAACGCCCCTGTCGGCAGATACATAGACACCCACATCTGTTCCGGCGTATATAATATCCCTGTCTAAATGATCTTCCCGGATCACATTGACCGGTCCGACAGGAATATTCGCTGAAATATCTTCCCAGGTCTCACCAAAATCTGTGGACCGCCAGATATAGACTGCTGCATCATCGTCCCTTCTGCCGGTTTGGGTCACATACACTGTTCCCATCTCATATTTCGAAGCTACGATCCTGGAGACCCACCGTTCGGGCATGGGATTTTTAAGGATCTCTTCCCAATGTTCGCCACCGTCTTTTGTTCTCCAGAGTTTTCCGTCGTCGGTACCGCAATAGATCAGTCCGTGTCTGAAAGGTGATTCGTCGATGGCGGAGATGGTCTGGTAGCTGATGTCGCCCCGTTTTTCCGGATCATTGGTGGTAAGGTCCGGGCTAATCATCTCCCATGTATCACCGAGGTCGTCCGACCGCATCAGGTATTGAACGCCATGGTATACGATATCCGGATTTTGTGGTGAAAAGAGAGAGGGCGCCATCCACTGTCCGCGAAGGTCAGCCTCTTCAGGATAGGTGGCCGGCAGCACGTAACGCATATCCCCCGGGTATCCGTCCACCGTGGCCTTCGCCAGCTTGCCGTAGAACAGCGATGCCAGGATGGTATTGTGGTCTCTCGGGTCAACGATATGGGTACTGCCTTCAGCTCCCAGGGTATATTCCCATTCTGTAGGCCGGATGTTGTTCCGTCCCCTTCTCATGTCCACCTCACTGTAAAAGCTGTGGTGGTCCTGGATCGATCCGTAGACCCTGAAAGGTTCTGCATGATCAAATTCAATGTTGTAGAACTGTGCCAGCGGCAGCTCGCTGATAAAGCTTCGCCAGTTTGCTCCCTTGTCGTAGGATACGCTCAATCCGCCATCGTGTGCAGACAGGATGTAATTGGAATTATCAGGATCAATCCACATCCCGTGGTGGTCGGCGTGGATATCCCTGATACTGGTGAATGTGGCACCGCCGTCGAATGACTGGTTCAGCCAGATACCCAGGGAATAGATGGTATTCTCATCGTTGGGGTCGACCCGGATCTGTCCGAACACCCAACCATAGGTAGATGAGTGGTTCCGCATAAACTTTTGCATCTCTTCAGTTTTCCCGCTGGTCTGCACCCAGTTTTCTCCCCCGTTCGTGGTTTTAAATATCGTTGCACCAACGAGAATATCTTTCATGGGTCGGCCGTAGTTGTCGAGCTCTCCCTCTTCTGCCTTTCGCGCAACGCTGTAGTTGTCGACCAGCAGGTAAAGGACATCAGGATTGGAACGGGAGATATCGATCCCCATCCTGCCGCGATGCTGCGGTGCGGGCAATCCGTTGTTGATCGGCTCCCAGGAGTTTCCGCCGTCCGTACTCTTCCATACATGGTTGTTTTTATGGCTGGTATAGGTACGCGGGTCATTCCACTTCAGCCGTGTACGCTGCCATGACGTGGCATAGAGGATTTCGGGGTTTTCGGGGTGCATCACCAGGTCGATGAACCCGGTTTCGTCATCAATGTATTTGATTTTTTCCCACGATACCCCGCCATCGGTGGTTTTGTAAAGTCCCCGTTCCCTGTTCCGGGTCCACTCATGACCGGAAGCAGCCACCCAGACCACATCAGGATTTTCGGGATGGACAATGATCCTTGCAATGGTGAAGGTATTTTCCAGCCCCATATGCTGCCAGCTTTCGCCTCCGTCTGTTGTTTTCCAGATCCCGCACCCGGCATTGGAGGAGCGGAAAATATTCGCTTCACCGGTTCCCGCCCAGACGATGTCGGGATTTGTCGGACAGACGGCAATATCGCCAATGGTGGAGGTGCCGAAGTTGTCGAAGACCGGTTCGAAGGTCACCCCCTCATTCACGCTCTTCCAGATCCCACTGCTCGCTGTTCCGACCCATATGGTGTAGCTTTTTCCACGCGGACGGACAGCCTCGACGTCTGTGCAGCGCCCGGAGATGTTTGTCGGCCCGATGAACTGCCAGTGCAGCGAGTCATACGGGGAGGCGTCCCGCATCTGTTCATGCAGCGCATAGCCTGAAAGCTTTGCTGCACCGTCGGTGACCGGTTTTTTTTGTGCGAAAGCGAGAACCGGCAGTGCGATCAGGAGTGTAAAGAGGAGTTGTTTTTGCATCAGAATACGTTTTTGATGCACTAAAGATATAATATTTTGCTGAAGGGCGGTTCAGTGGCAGCACCTATGTTTTACCGGAGTGCGGCCTTGCTCAGCAGGTGTTCAGGGATCTCCACGTTGAATTCGATCTTGCTTACGATGAATTCCGTTCCCTCGCCCTTTTTCAGCATATCTTTAAAAATAATCCTTCCGGGATACCAGCGGTTCCCGATGCGTTTGATATCGTGTAGTTCAGTTCTCTTTAGCAGCGTTCCGCTCTTGGCGTACAACTCCTCCTTCAGTGGCAGGTACCTTGATTTGTCCACCCAGATTTTTCGTGCCTGGTAGGTAACGTCGGGTGCGTTCGCATGCAGCTCGACCACCCAGCAATCGTTTTCGTTCAGCATTTCGCTGCCTGTAACCACCGCATCATATTTGCTTCTCAGGTTCGGATCGTTCATCATGTCTTCGTACGACAGGTCGGATCCCATGACCGATTGGCGGAGCATGTGACCGGAGATCTGGATCGTGCGGTCGGTTCCGGGGGAGAAGATCCAAAGCTTGTCATCCAGTTTCAGCATCTTGGTCCCCTTTTCACGGGCGGGGGCCAGGTATTCAGTATAGGCCTTCTCCTCACCTGCCGCCCATGTTTCTGATTCGATGGTTCTGTCGGCCCGTGCACCGTGGATCACCATTTTTGAGATGACGTGCCGGGTTTCGGACGACATGTTCCTGTCGATCCTGTCGAGAAGCTCATCTCCGGAGGGTTGCGCGGTAAGGAGTCCCGGGATAAAAATTGCTATGGTGAATAGATTAAATGTTTTCATTTTATTATCTGTTTATGCCTGCAGCTCCTTAAAAAGCTGTGCTGTTTGTCGTTTATAGATCCCTAATCCTGCCAACGCGGTGCCCAGCAGGGTGGCAAATACGCCCGGAAAAAATCCAATATAGTATGCTTCAGGGGTGATCTGCGTACGATAAACACCCGGCATCATCATTGTGGAACCCTGCATCATATCACTAAAATCCAGTCCCTTCGACATCAGCGATGCGAACAGCAGTCCGATCAGCGTTCCGGTAACTGAACCGACAATGCCAATAACGAGTGATTCGCTGAGCAGGCTCCTGTAGATGTGTCCCTTGTGTTCACCGATGGCCATCCTGAGCCCCATCTCTCCGTATCTTCTCAATCCGCCGAGCA
>JAGYMF010000125.1 GCA_018400695.1 Bacteroidales bacterium
TTGAAATAGCTTTCAACCAGGTCAGACAGACTTCTTCCCTGACTTCGAGCATACAATTTAGCCTTTTCGGTTAATTGTTTATCTACACTGAGTGTGAGTTTTGAATCCATAATTACGTGATTTATATATTACAAATATACGTATAATATTTTTGTTTCACGTATTGTTTTCAACAATATTTCACGTATAAAATATTATACTCATCATGGGTACCTATAAATCTGATGAACACCCATTTTCTGATATAATTTATATGTACAATTAATCTGTATTAATTCCCACAAATGTTAAAGACTACATAATAGAAAAATCAGTATTCTTATTTTTTATTCTTTTTGCCAAAATTATTGCTGATAGGGTTGTTGCAAATACAAAATATGGTGGGTTGCAGAATAATCTATTGAGTTGTATAAAACAGCTATTGAACTGTAAATCCGGTCTGAGCCTTGAGATAATCTGAAATTTGTGCGTGATAATAAAGGCTGTTTATGAAGATTTTATTTGCAACTTTCGACGATGTTTGATGGAATCGTATTATTTTTATCTCTTGTCATGAAGAAAAATGGGAACCAAGCAACCTGGATATCCCGGGAATCATTCCTCCGGAATATCATGAAATCCAGGCTGCCTGATGAATAGCTGTATTTCAATGAACATATTATCCATAAACCTATCACCATGAAACATCCCGGATTTATCAGAACCATCAGCCTCACAATTACATTCCTTCTCCTCCACCCTGCTGTCCACAGCTGCACAATTATTGCCGTAGGAAAGAATGCCTCGACCGACGGCTCTGTATTTATCTCACATACCGATTGTGGGGCCGATTGCAGGATCCAGGTGATCCCCTCTGCCATTTACAAAAAAGGGGCATTGGCCGATGTGCACTGGGGAATTCAGGATATTCACAGGCCACTCAACGACTTCGGCGATGTGCTCGGACAAATTCCTCAATCCATGAAAACCTATAAATATTTCCACTCTGCCTATCCCCATATGAACGAACACCAGCTGGCCATCGCCGAAAGTACTACGAGTCAGCGCAAAGAGATGAAGGTGGATATGTCTGTCTGCAAGCAGATTATGACCGTAGAACAGGCCCAGGTCTTTGCCCTGCAGCGATGCAAGACTTCGCGGGATGCAGTGGAGCTGATCGGCAAGCTGATGAGTAAATATGGATTTCTCCCCTCCTGCGTGGGAGAATCAGAAACGCTTGTAATTGGCGATACGGAAGAGATATGGGTGATTGAGATCTTCAGTGTGGGCTCCGACTGGGACCCCGAAAGCGGAAAACCCGGTGCGGTATGGGTCGCCCAGCGTATTCCGGACGACCATGCACTCGTAGTTGCCAACTGGAGCATCATCAAAGAGGTGAACGAGAGGGATAAAAAAAACTTCCTCGTATCCGATAATTACATGTCATTCGCCGTTGAAAACGGATGGTATGATCCTAACAGTAACAAACCCTTTGTGCTGCAGGATGTCTACTGTCCCACTCCCCGTGAGTGGGCCACGAACAGGTTATGGCTCTTCTACAGCACCTATGCACCCACCTATGCCGAATGGCCTGAAAGGAGCCTGGACGATGGACATATGATGGGATACAACCAGTATATTCAATACGTGGAACCTTTGTCAATGTACCCTACTTCAGTAAAGGTGGAAAAGAAACTCAGTCTGCAGGATATCATGGCCTTCCAGCGGTCGACCTTTGAAGGGACGATCTACGATAAAACAGAAGATTATGACTGGTATGTTCCCGACGGCAAAGGCGGAATGAAGAAAAGTCCGCTGGCAACCCCTTTCCCTACAAAGGACATGCGGGAGTTACTGGATATTAACAACCGGAGGAATGTGGCGCGTCCCATGGGGTATTACGGGATGATCGCTCAGCTGCGCAGCTGGTTCCCCGATCCGATCGGCGGAATATACTGGGTGTTCCTGGACAACGCCTACACCAGTCCCTACGTTCCCATCTACGCCGGAACAGAAAAAATTGCCGACTGCTATCAAAATTTCGATCCCACGAAATACAGCCGGGAATCGGCTGCCTGGGCCATTGACTTCGTGGACAATCTGCTCTACCTGAAGTGGCAATCGATGATACAGGATGTTTGGGCGGTAAGAAATCCCTTCGAACAGAGGCTTTTCGATGAGAGGGATGCCATTGATAATGAAGCGCTGGCGCTCTATAAAGAGGACCCCGCAAAAGCTGGTGTATTTCTTACCGATTACACCATATCGAATATGAAACAGGTGCTGGAGATGTATAACACCCTGCATGATGAACTGATCGTCAAATACAGCAACAGCCGGTAAACCAGCTTTTCTGCAAAAGGTTTTCCGGTGGCTATTTCTGCCAAGGAGATTGCTTCAGCAACACCAGTGCCAGCAACAATGACCGTTCAATGAGGCTGTGGCGCAGGATCCGCTCGTTGTTCGAAGGAAGAAACTCCCCGATGGGTCCCATGCCATCGATCTTTGGCATCTCCCTGTCGATGTGGCAAATATCGGCTGAGCTCCATCGGTGCATCCGTGTCACACGAACATCAATGCTTTTTGCGATGGAAACAATCTCATTATAAAATTCTTCATTTGCCAATGTCTTCAGCATGGCTGGTCGCTTTGCTCCTCCTTCGAAATGAACATGGTAGACTTTGCTCCTTTTTTGCTGTGCAATGATCTTGCGGATCTTCTGACCGATCGCATCCATCTCTTCAGAAGTATTGTAGCGCACACTGATACCCGCAGAACCGTAGGCGTATTCTTTGAAAATATTGCTCTGGAATTGGATATCGAAGGGCGCAATGAGGTTTTCAGGATGGTTTTTCGAAAGATCCGTAATGGCTGCCAGTGTCTTATTGAAAGCATAGGCTGTCAGCGATATATTCTCCGGCACTTTGCTCTGCAGCAACTTAAACTCCATGAAGTAGCTCGCTGATCCGGAACGGGTCAATATCAGTCCACCATCCCTCGGCGAACCACCAACAGCGATAATCCTGTCTGCCAGTGCAGCCTTCTGCTGAATAATCATGCGGGCATATCTCCCATCAAGTGAAGAATCGGTGATCAACAGGATTCCCAGCTGTGTTTTCCTGAGCTGACGGATGAAGCGCAAAGACTGTAATGCGGATACCACAATGGCAATGCCACCCTTGTTCTCCCAGATTCCGGTTCCTTCAAGATACTGTTCATCCGTATGAAAATACTCCTGGCCAGCTAATTTTACACGGTTATCAACCGGAATCAGAATCAGGTGATCATACCGGGGTACGGAGGCATTTGTAAAAAAGAGGATATTGCCTACCTCAAGCTGTGGAAATACTTCATGTCTGAAACCCAGCTGACTCAGTTCGGTATTGATAAGCTCTCCGCAGAGGTTAACCCCTTCCACATTCCGCACATGGGTGTTCACATCAACCAGCTTTTTCAGGAACTGCTCTGTCTGCTGTTGCCTGGCCTTCAGGAACGATCGAAGACGGGCGGGTCGTGAAATCTTATGTAACCGTTCGTCACCCGGAAGCTGTTTCATAATATTGCTGGCAAAATACCGTACAGCAGCCACATCCAGCATCCTGTTTACAAGCGATTCATAATCATACCCTGCTACTTTTGCAGCATAAGGATACGAGCCGGACTCCCCCAAACTGGCCATGGAATTGATCTCCAGAAGATAGATCTGGTCATTTTCGTCCAACCGGATATCAACCCTTGCAAAATCCCTTAAATTCAGCGCCTTGAACGCTTCAATGCTCAATTTTTGCATCCTGGTGGCCAATGTTTCGGAAATATCTGCCGGACAAATTTTGTTTCTTGGCCTCAGTTTCTTGTCACCCACGGTCTGAATGGCATCCGGATCTCCTTCGAGGTCAATCTCCAGTACCGGGAATGTCTCCACCGGCGAATTCCCCAGCAACCCGATACAAAACTCCCTTCCCCGGATAAACTGCTCTGCCAGTGCCTGCTGACTAAATTCTTTAACGATAAAACCCACAGCATCCTTCAGATCCGCCTGATTATGAACCACTCGTAGTCCGAAGGAGACACTCTCCATTTTTGGTTTTACAATGACCGGGAACTTTACAGTAGATAAATCCTCCTCAGCTGAGTTAAACACCCAGAAATCAGGCGTTGGCAGCTGGTTGTTTTTCCATATGATCTTGGTCAGCACTTTATCCAATGCAAGTGCGTGTCCGGAAGGAGAAGATCCGACATACGGCAGTCCAAGCATTTCCAGCATTGAGGGTATATGAGTGTAACGGCTCTCCCCCTGAATGCCGTAGGCCATGTTAAAAATCATTCCCATATGCTCCCCTTCCATCACACGGGGCAAAAAGTTCTCCAGCCTTTCGATGATCTGCTTGTTGCCATCCAGTACAGCTACGTTATGCCCTGCCTTTTCCAGGCTCCCGGCCACACGCTTTACCGTTACTTCGTTATAAAACTCCTTGTTTTGCATCCCGAAGGTATTGATTACCCCCTGGATGTCTTTGTTGTAAATGATCGCTATTTTCATTTCCTGTCAGGCCTGGCAGCCTAATTTCCCAGAATATAAGCAAACATTAACGGTGCCACAATCGTTGCATCCGATTCTATGATGAACTTTGGCGTATCAATTCCCAGCTTTCCCCACGTAATCTTCTCGTTGGGCACAGCACCGGAATAAGAACCATAACTCGTGGTGGAATCAGATATCTGACAGAAATAGCTCCAGAAAGGTGTTTCGGTGCGCTCCATGTCCTGGTACAGCATGGGAACAACACAAATGGGGAAATCCCCTGCAATGCCTCCGCCAATCTGGAAAAAGCCAATTCCATGCTCTGCTGTCTGCTCCGTATACCAGTCAGCCAGCCAGGTCATATATTCAATACCCGACTTCATGGTCTGCGGCGACAGCTCCCCTTTTATACAATAGGATGCAAAAATATTGCCCATGGTCGAATCTTCCCATCCGGGCACAACAATTGGAAGGTCCTTTTCTGCTGCGGCAACCAGCCAGCTGTTCTTCGGATCAATCTCATAGTATTGTTCGAGCACGCCCGAACGGATCATTTTATACATATATTCATGTGGAAGATTGCGCTCTCCCTTCTCATCAGCGGCTCTCCATATTTCGAAAATATGCTTCTGCAGCCTGCGGAACGCCTCCTCTTCAGGGATGCAGGTATCCGTAACCCGGTTGAGCCCCTTCTCCAGCAAATCCCACTCCTGCTGCGGGGTCAGGTCGCGATACCCCGGCACACGCTTGTAATGTGAATGGGCCACCAGGTTCATGAGATCTTCCTCGAGGTTAGCACCGGTGCAGGAAATGATGTGTACCTTTTCCTCGCGGATCATCTCAGCGAGTGACCGTCCGAGCTCGGCAGTGCTCATGGCACCTGCCAGGGTGACCATCATTTTATTACCTTTTTCCAATTGTTCACGATAGGCCTTTGCAGCGTCGACAAGGGCCGCAGCATTGAAATGCCTGAAATGCTCTTCAATAAAACGGCTGATATTTCCTTTATTTTCCATATGCAAAATAATATGACAACATTTTATAATACAGTTTTGCCACCATGAAACCGGGTGCATGAAG
>JAGYMF010000126.1 GCA_018400695.1 Bacteroidales bacterium
CTATGCCTATGCGCCGGAGAGCAGAACGTCCATGGCAGCGAGGCGCCGCGAATGGAGGGTATTCGACCTGGCTGCTCCTTCGCTGAAACTCGATCCATATGCCGAGAACTATCCTTTCTCCGTAAAACCCGATCAGAAGCTGACCCTGCAGGACCTGGTAAATATCTTCTCCGACTACTACGAAGGAACACCGTTCGATATGACCAAAGACCTGACCGTAACCGATGACAGTGGAAAAACGGTGATCTCACCCCTGGCAAATCCCCACATGCCCTACGATATGAACAAACTGCTGAAAATCAACGGTGGATGGGGCTGGCTCGGGGAACGCACCATCGCCCGCTGGTATACCATGTACGCCACGATCATCCAGTGCCGGAGCTGGCTGCCCGACGAAATTGGCGGTGTAGCCTGGCTCGCCCAGGACAATGTGGCTACCTCCGTTTATATCCCCATCTACGGTTCGGTGAAAGACCTCCCCGAATCCTACAAGACCCCCGGACGTCCCAATGGATACACCACCGAATCTGCCTGGTGGGCCTTCAACAGGCTGGGGACACTCACTGCACAACGCTGGGGAGAGATGCGCTGGGATGTTCGTGAAGTATGGGATGAATGGCAGCATGAACTCTTCGCCGCACAGGAGGAATTTGAAGCGGAAGCAGTGAAATTGCACGCCGAAGGCAACCCGGATGAACTTCTCAATTATCTCACCGACTACACGGTAAGCTGGGGGATAAAAGTCGTCGATAAAGCCTGGCAGCTGGGAGACCATCTCTGGACAAAATATGATGAGCTGTTCTGAAAAACAACATCTGATTAACGATAATTTTTACAAGCGCAGTATGAACACAAAAGAGATTCAAAGAGGATTCGCAAGCGATAACAACGCAGGGGTGCACCCTGATATCCTGCGGGCAATGGAACAGGTAAACAGCGGACATGAAATTGCATACGGGGATGACCGCTATACACAGGCCGTATTGAAGAAGATGAAGGGGATCTTCGGTGAGGATACTGAAATATTCTTTGTTTTCATCGGCACAGCCGCCAATGTCCTGGGGCTCTCAGCCATGACCCAGCCCCATAATGCAATCATCACAGCCGATACAGCCCATATTCATGTGGATGAATGCGGTGCCCCGGAAAGATTTACCGGGTGCAAGCTGCTGACGCTCCCCACGGATGACGGAAAACTTACCATCGATCTGATCAAACAGCATATGCATGGATTCGGCTTTGAGCACCATGTCCAGCCCAGGGTCATCTCCATCACCCAGTCGACCGAACTCGGCACCATCTATACCATCCCCGAGATCAGGGCGATCGCCGATTACGCCCATGCAAACGGACTGCTGCTCCATATGGACGGGGCCCGTATCAGCAACGCCGCAGTGGCACTCGATCATGACTTTTATGAATTTACCGGTAAGGCCGGGGTCGATGTGCTCTCTTTTGGCGGAACGAAAAACGGGATGATGTATGGGGAGGCGGTGGTCTTCTTTAATACGGATCTTGCTGAAAACTTTAAATACCGCAGGAAGCAGGGCATGCAGCTGGCGTCCAAAATGCGCTACATCGCTGCCCAGTTCGACGCCTTCCTCGAAAACGATCTCTGGAAAAAGAATGCCATGCATGCCAATACGATGGCCCAAAAACTCTACCTGGCCGTAAAGGATATTCCCAGGGTAAATGTTACCCGGCCCGTACAGGCCAATGCGGTCTTCGCAACCATCCCCGGTATGCTCATACCAAAACTTCAGGAGGAGTTTTTCTTCTACGTGTGGGACGAAGACACCTCAGAGGTGCGCTGGATGTGCTCGTTCGATACAGAAAAGGAGGATATTGAAAGGTTTACCGCTTTATTGAAAAAGTTAACCGGTAAGCTATAATGGAATTTGATTAGCGTCACCTGTGGCTATAACAAAATGTAAGCTATCCGAACATTGCGACAAAGTCTTCCGGACGGTACACCGGTAACGAAGATTTAGTGAAGTCAGCCACATTACCTGTTATAATAGCATTCATACTGTTCTCCTCGGCGATTGAATTTATCAGACCGTCTTCAAAATCAGAAAAACTGGAAGAAAATGCCCGGTGAACAGTTTCATCGGTAGTATGAAGCATACGGGTATATTTCAGGAGATTTTTCAGGGCGTTTTTAACGACCGCCTTTTCAAGTTTCATTGAACTGTTCAATATATAATAAATGGTATCTATTGAAAACGCAGGAACAAATGGCGTTATCTGTTTTGTAAGAAAGATTTCAAATAATCTTTTCTTGATGACCGGTGAAATCGCACGGTTTACAATTAAATCGATACAAACATTTACATCCAGCAAGATACACTGCATATTAGATGGCTTCTTTTTCATACTTCCCGCTGATCATACATTTCATTCCGCAATGATTTATAATTCCTGGTTTTCAGATCCTCCCTCACTTCAATGCCATCCAGCAGGGCATCGAGATCACCGGGAAGATCGTAATTAGCCTGTTGCTGCTGTTTTTCGATTTTGATCAAATTCTGAAGGTGATTTTCAACGATCCCCGAAATCGTCAGTCTCCTCTTCCTGGCATATGCTTTGATCTGCTTCTTGAGCCTGATATTATGTAAACTTAACGTGATCTTCTCCATTATACCACTAAATTTGAAAATTATATACGTACAAATATAGGAGGTATGAAGATCAAATCCAAATATGGACCATCACTTTTGAAAGCATTCAAGCCGGAGAACATTTCGGTATCACAAAATACCTAATACAAATTTGTATTGGCATAAATGGGCGCTCCGTATCTATAAAAACAGCAGTGAACTATCGCCATAGCTAAGAAACCGGAACTCATTCTCCAAAGCAAAATCATAGATCCTTCGCCAGTCGTCCCCCGCCACCGCAGCGATAAGCAGCAACAACGTGCTTTTGGGCTGATGGAAATTGGTGAACAGTCCTTCGATAACCCTGAACCGGTACCCCGGGGTGATCATCAGGCGCGTATGAAATGAGAACGACGCTATCCCCGCACCGTCCATCTTCGTCAGCAATGCCCGTACCGCCCTTTCCAGGGAGATATCATCCTCCATCGTATACGCATCCCACTGGTCAAGCGCGAGGTTGTCAAAAGAGAATTGTGGTTGGCTGAACGCCTTTACTCCCAGCCAGTAGATCGATTCGAGGCTGCGGGTCGTTGTGGTGCCGACAGCGATTTTGCGATCTCCCGATAACAGCGATTCGAGCAGGGAACGGTCGGCCGTTACCAGCTCGGCATGCATCCGGTGGTCGGTCGCGTTCTCCTCTTTCACCGGGATAAAGGTACCTGCTCCTACGTGCAACACCAGTTCATGTCGCTGTATGCCCTTACGGTCCAACGCTTCCAGCACAGTATTTGTAAAGTGAAGTCCTGCCGTGGGCGCCGCCACAGATCCATCCTGCTGCGCATAGATGGTCTGGTATGTCTCTGCATCGCGCTTCTCTGCATCGCGTTTCAGGTAAGGGGGGATCGGTGTTGTCCCTGTCTGCTCCAGGATCGTTCCGAAGGTGATCCGGGTATCTGTCCAGCGGAACCTGACAATGAATTTATCCTCCTTGCGTACTATCAGCACGGCCGTAAGCACCGTTTCACCCACCTGCAACTGCAGCTCCTCACCCTTCCATTTCTTTGCGTTTCCCACGAGACAGACAAACTCCACCGGTCCTGACGAAGAAAAAGCCAGCTGGTAGTCACGTGGCTCAAACGGTTCGAGGATAAAAATCTCGATCCTGGCACCTGTCTGCTTCCTGAATTCCAACCGCGCCTGCACCACACGGGTGGAGTTAAAATAGAGCCGGTCACCAGTACCAAGCAGTCCGGAAACATCGGAAAAGCACCGTTCATCGATCTTTCCGTCACGATAGAGAAGCAACTTGGAATGGTCACGATTCTCCAGCGGATACCGGGCAATCCGGTGATCGGGGAGGGGGTAATCGTACTGCTCAATAGGAATATGTGCTGGTTTTCTCATGTTTTCCGACAAGAGCCGTAAAATTAGCTAAATTTGCATAACAATGAATGGCAATGACAGCTTATGCAAATGCCCTGTTCGGAATAACATTGCTACATTGATTTTACCGGGCTTTAACAAACAGCAGAACCAACCACGAAAAGATCTGTTATAAGGACAACGGATTTCCAGGGAAATCTGAAAAATGAGATGATAGGAATGAAAATATATTGATGCTATGAAGATAAAAGTAGGTGACAGGGTGAAATTCCTGAACGATACAGGATCAGGGGAGGTGACAAGGATTGTCGATCCGAAGACCGCACTGGTACAGGTGGAGGATGGCTTCGAGGTGCCATGGATGATTGCTGACCTGGTGGTAGATACGGGGATGGTTGATGTTGATGATGAAGAGGAAGAAGATGAACAAATTTCGTACCCGGAACCTTCCGTCTCTTTCAGCGAGAAAACCAATACAGCCTCTGAGCCAGCAGCCCTGGAAGATGAGGAGGTTGTGCTGGCATTCCTGCCCGATGAAAACAGTTCGGCATTTGAAACGTACCTGGTGAACAGCTCTTCATACCAGTTCAAATATACCATCTCCAGGCAACAGGAGGGGGAGCTGGTACTGTTCAGTGAAGGAACACTGGAGGCCGGTATCAAGATCAGCCTGGGAAGCTATCAGCCCGGGAACATCAATGACGAAGAACACTTCAGAATCCAGGGACTCTTTTTCAATGAGGGGTTTTACAACCACCTTCCACCGGTGGACATGCTGATAAAGGTGTCGGCCGGAGAGATGTACAATGCCGGATCACGTAAAGAGAATGACTATTTTCTTGAGAAGGCGATCCTCCACATACTCTACGACTGGCGGAAACCTGCGACAGAGCCTGAGATGCCGAAGATGGAGATCGATCCCGAAGCACTGAAGGAGGCGATGTTTGTGAAGGGTGACCTGAAGCAGGAGGGGACAGTGAAGAGTAAAAAGGTAGATATTGCTGCCTCTGGACCGGTGGAGGTGGATCTGCATATTGAACAGCTGATCGATAATTACAAATCGCTTACCAATAGTGAAATTATTGATATCCAAATGACGAGGTTCAGGTCGGAGCTGGAGAATGCCATCGATAAGAAAATCCGAAAAATTGTTTTCATCCATGGCGTAGGCAACGGCAAGCTGAAACACGACATCCGTCGTATGCTCGACACGGAATTCAGAAAACTTCGCTACCAGGATGCATCCTTCAAAGAGTATGGCTTCGGAGCTACTATGGTAATCATTCAATGATGTTTAGAAAATAA
>JAGYMF010000127.1 GCA_018400695.1 Bacteroidales bacterium
TCCACCCTTTTTCAGAAACAAAAAAAATGAATCAAAATTTGGAATTAATAGAAAAATGTCATTATTTTGATTTGTCTGATAAATATTACAATTACGATAATTCTGAATAATATGAACGATTTCAATGAATTAAAAATCACAAGTCAGCAGAGCACACTGGTCGACCAGGTTGAAGATAAATTGCTGGATTATTTCAAATCCATGGAGCTCCGCCCGGGGGATGCGATTCCCAAGGAGCAAGAACTGGCAGTTGCACTTGGTGTGGGAAGAAGCGTTCTCAGGGAAGCCTTGAGTAGATTAAGAATGCTTGGATTGATTGATTCCCGAACGCGAAGGGGTATGATCTTAACGGAACCCTCCTTACTGGGTGGGATGCGCAGGGTTATAGACCCACAAATACTTGGTGAGGAAGCCCTTTTTGATCTTCTTGGTTTTAGAATCGCCCTTGAAATTGGCATATGCGAGCTTGTTGTAAATAACATTACGAACAAACATCTGGAAAATCTCGAAAATATCGTCAACCGCGGAGTTGTCAAGAATTTTGGAGAATACACCCCGGTCAGTGAGTATGAATTCCACACGAAATTATATGCAATAACCGGGAACAAGACGATCATGGAATTCCAACAGCTGATCCATCCTGTTTCGATATTCATTAAAGAGAAATTCAAGGACTACTTTCTCCCGGTGAACAAAGAACTGGATAAAACAGGAAAAAGAGTTACCCATCAGCATCTTTTTGAATACCTGAAAAAAAAGGATAAGGAAGGATTCTCGCGGGCGATGTCCAACCATTTTGCACCCTATTACAGTTTCCTGAAGAAAAAAAACAATAATAATGGAGGTAACTAATCTGAAATATTGATCCATTTCACCCAATGAATTACCAGAAACTAATACTAATTTTACCAATATTTCTGATCTTTACAGAGGATACAAAGGGAATAGAATCATCCCAGTCCTTTTCAGAAAGATTCTCTTGGTCTGAATGGTCTCAATTGCCACCCCCTCCCGGTAGCAGCACCCAACCCGGACTGGCAGGTGCCTTTTCCGGGATCACGGGATCCTATCTTCTCGTAGCCGGTGGTGCCAATTTCCCGGAATCACCCCCATGGGATGGCGGCACAAAGACCTGGTGGGATCATATCTACGCAGTGCACCTTGACAGTATTGAAGCGGGTTGGAAGATTTATCCTGAAGCCCTGCCTCATCCGCTTGCATACGGTGTTTCCATATCGCTTCCTGAAGGCATCCTCTGTATTGGCGGATGCGATAGCAGGAGCACTTATTCCGATGTTTTTTTAATGCGTTTTTCAGGTTCATCCTTTGAATATGAACAATGGCCTTCCTTGCCTGTACCGCTTTCCAACATGACCGGATGCAGGATCGATGACAAGATATACATTGCCGGAGGACTGGAGAGTATGGAAAAACCATCTGCAACCAGTCATTTCCTTGTAATGGATCTTAATGATATTTCAGCGGGCTGGAAGACCCTTGAACCATGGCCAGGACCACCAAGGGCATTTGCTGTTTCAGCCGCGCAGAGTGATGGATTTGACAACTGTTTCTACCTGTTCAGCGGTCGAAATTTTGGTCCTGAGAAAGATCTTGAAGTATTAACCGATGGGTATGAGTATAATCCAAGGCTGAACGAATGGCAGAAACTTGATCATCCTGATGGACCACAATTTCCTGTGATGGCTGGTATAGCCACTCCTTCCGGCGCGAACCACGTTGTATTCTTTGGCGGTGTGGAAGCCACTATCCCTATGAAGGAGCAACAACTTAAGAAAAAATTACAGCTCCTGAAGGAGGGCCCCGAAACCATTGGGACAAACGATTCAATCCGTGCTGTTGAAGCAGCGATTCGATCCTTATTGGAAGAACACCCGGGGTTCAGCAGGGAGATCCGTTTCTACCACACGATCACAAATACCCTTGTTACTCATAGTAGCAGTCCGTTTCCGATTCCCGTGACAACCAACCTGCTCAAGGATGATGATCGCTACTATATTACAAGTGGTGAATTGCGTCCTGGTATCAGGACCCCGAAGATCCTTCGCATCGATACAGTCAGCCTGACCCAGTCCATTGGTGTGCTTAACATTTTCGTTATCATCATCTATTTTGGTATTCTGGTGGGGATGGGATGGTTCTTTTCCAGGCGGCAGAAATCGTCCACCGATTATTTTAAGGCGGGTGGAAGAATTCCCTGGTGGGCAGTGGGATTGAGCATCTTTGGAACGGCCTTGAGTGCCATAACATTTATGGCAATACCAGCGAAAGCGTATGCAACGGACTGGAGCTATATGCTGATGAATGCGGGGATCATACTGGTTGCTCCTCTAATCATCTTCCTGTTCATTCCATTCTACAGGAGACTGAATATTACCACGGCTTATGAATACCTGGAACAACGGTTCAACCTGACAACGCGACTGATTTGCAGCATTTCATTTATTCTTTTCCAGGTGGGCAGGATGGGAGTCGTATTACTCCTTCCTTCCATCGCATTGCATGTGGTTACAGGGATCGATATTTTTCTCTGCATCAGCTTAATGGGTGTTCTTAGCCTGGTCTATACCATGATGGGGGGTATTGAAGCAGTTGTTTGGACAGACGCTCTTCAGGTGGTCATACTGCTTGGCGGTGCCATTTTCGCTGTGTTCTATATTGGAATGGATGTGGAAGGTGGTATAAGGGCAGTGATTACAGAAGGAATGGCAGACAATAAATTTGCCATGGCGAGTACAGATCTGGATTTAAAAAACCCAACGCTTTTAACAGTATTGCTTGCTACGCTTTTTGCGAATATTACCACGTACGGAACTGATCAGACCATGGTTCAACGCTACCTCACTACCCGCAATGAAAAAATGGCGGGCAGGAGCGTTTGGACCAACGTAGTACTCACTGTCCCTGCTACATTGATCTTTTTTTTCGTGGGTACCTGCCTGTATGTATTCTTTAAAGCAAATCCTCCCCTGTTGAGCAGTACAGTTTCCGATGGTGATGCGATCTTTCCATGGTTCATCTATACACAGATGCCTCCAGGGCTTTCAGGATTGTTGATATCAGGAATATTCGCAGCTGCCATGTCTACATTGAGCAGTAGCATGAATTCAGCGGCTACTGCATACTCGGTGGATATTCATTTCAGGTTCGGCTGGTCAGCTAAGAGGGATAAGCTCTGGCTGGCACGATTGTTCACACTCATTTTAGGATTAAGTGGAATTCTATTTGCCGTTTTGATGGCTACATGGGATATCAAATCATTATGGGATGAATTTCAGAAGATACTCGGACTCGTCCTCGGTGGACTTGGCGGATTATTCCTTCTTGGACTTCTGACCCGGCGCGCAAACGGTCCGGGTGCCGTGATCGGACTCCTGGGAAGTATTGTTGTGCAATTCTGGGTAAGTAAGACCGGAATGGTGCATCTGCTTTTATATGCGGGGACCGGATTTGTCTCCTGCTTCCTGATTGGGTACCTGTCAAGCATGTTTTTCCCGGGAAGATCGGATGATATCACACACTTAACTATATACGAATTAATAAAAAAGAAAAAATATGAATAATAGTAAAGAAGTAAATTCTATTGAGCTGATAGCAGCTCCCTTCACCCCGATGAACAGTAAGGGAGAGGTGAAGCTTGATGTCATTCCAGCGTATGCAAGGCATTTGATTGACGCAGGCATCAGTGGCTCATTTGTTTGCGGTACAACGGGCGAAGGTGTTTCACTCACAGTTAAGGAAAGAAAGGAAACCCTCCAAACCTGGATCACAGCGGCAGGTGAAGACCTATCCATAATATGTCATGTGGGCGGTAATAATCTTAAGGAGTGCCAGGAACTTGCAGCACATGCCGAACAAAAAGGAGCAGCAGCCACCGCTTCATTTGCCCCAACTTTTTTCAAACCGGGAAATGCAAAAGAATTGGTCTCATTTCTGGAAGGTATTGCAGCAGCAGCACCAGGGATTCCTTTTTGTTATTATCACATGCCTTTAATGACCGGGGTCAATCTTCCGGCCAGCGAGATATTAGAAGAGGCGGCTGAGAGGATTCCCAACTTTAAAGGCTTAAAATATACAAACCATGATCTGTATGATATGCAGAAATGCCTTCACTACCAAGGGGGAAAGTATAAGATTTTCAGCGGTCATGATGAAGTTTTTCTTGCCAGCCTTTCATTAGGAGCACGATCATTTGTGGGTAGTACCTACAACTACATCCCCGGGGTGTACTCCAGGATTTGGAATGCATTTCAACAGGGCAACAGGGAGGAAGCGATCCGCTGGCAGTATTTTTCCGTACAACTTGTCACACTGCTCATTAAATATGGAGGCGGTGTCAGGGCAGGGAAAGCCATTATGAAGTTGATCGGACTGGACTGTGGTCCCTGTCGTCTGCCCATACGTCCGTTTACAGATAAAGAATTTTTAAACATGAAAGAGGAACTCAATGAATTGGGTTTTTTCTCGCCCGATATTACTACTATATAAGATAAAAAGAGGGAGATTCCGCATGGACAGTGAAACCTCCCTCCGAAGTTTGCATTGCATAAAACAACACCAAACTAAACTAAAACAAAGATGGACAAGAAAATTTGGATTAAAAAGAAATCCAGTAAGGCAAACTGGTTTTTCAAAGAACTACCGAAGGCAGTAATGGTATTCTTCGGTATTGCCCTGTCGATGTCTGTGGCATATGGACAGCCACGGACAGTGTCAGGTACTGTAAATGACGGATCCGGCAATCCTCTGCCAGGTGTGAATATCACAATCAAGGGAACTACGGCCGGAACGATCTCTGATGCCGAAGGTCAATTCACGGTTCAGGCCGATCCCGGCGCGACCCTGGTGTTTTCTTTCGTGGGAATGGAAACCCATGAAGTTGAAATCGGGAACCGTACCTCTCTGGAAATAACCATGGTTGAATCGCAACTGGGACTGGATGAAGTGATCGTGATCGGGTATGGAACACAATCCAGGCGGACAATCACCACAGCGATCTCAAAGGTGGATGCGGACAAGATTGAACAGGTACCTGAAACGTCTGTAACCAAGGCATTGCAGGGGAAACTTGCAGGTGTGAGGATTTATGCTAATGAGGGTGGACAACCTGGAAGTGATGCTGCTGTGCGGATACGTGGTGGTTCTTCAATAAACAAGAGCAACAACCCACTGGTCATCGTAGATGGAATGGTGAGGAGCCTTAACGATATCAATCCGAACGATATCGAAACGGTC
>JAGYMF010000128.1 GCA_018400695.1 Bacteroidales bacterium
CATACGTCTGCTACGCGTTGAAAAAGAAGTATATGCCAACGAAAGTGCTGAAAAATACAACAGTGCCGAATAAAACAACAACGCCCACAAAGAGCTGATAAACAGATATTCACAGCCATATTTTAATAGTAGTGTTGAAAAATACAGCACATCGGCCATCTTCTCACGGGTCATCTATTTACCTTAAAGCGCAGTAAATCAGTATAATAACGTCTTATGGCACCATGTTTGTAAACAGTAGAGCAAGCGTGAAAGACACGCGATACTGTAGATAAGCGGGAAATTATGATGAATATAAATATTAAAAGACCTGATCCAATGAAAAAATTACTAGCCATTATCTGTTCCATGGTGCTTTTTGCGGGGAACATTCCTGCGGGTGCCATCACTGCGGAGAACAACGAACCGCAGGATGCTGTGAAGGTCCGTTGCAGTCCGGATCTGCATGAAGTGATAGCCGGCTGCGCCGATGCTTTCATGACCGCCAACGAAGATGTGGTGGTGGAGGTTGGTTTGCTGGAGGATGGCTCCCTGAATGAATGGGTTGCCGGCTCCGGGCAGATCGCTTTTGTTACCAAGGGGTATATGGAAGGATTGGATCCGCAGTCGAACCGCATTGTGGTGATCGGCCGCGAAGTATACGTCCCCGTGATGAACAACAACAATCCCCACCGTGACCTGATCATGCAGCAGGGGATCTCTCCTGCCGAATTTGCTGCACTCTATGCTGCTGAAGGCACGCGAAACTGGGGCAGTGCGCTTCAGAACAGCAGCAGCATACCGGTCAATGCCTACAGGATTGATGATCCCTCCTTTATTGCCTACCTCACCGATTTCCTCCATGCTGAAAGCACGGAAATAGCGGGCACCATCAGGGAGAGCTGCGGCGCTGTGGTGGAGGCTGTAAAGCGTGACCCCAACGCCATTGGCTTCTGTACCCTTAACCAGCTGATTGAGATGGAGAAGGCTGGTACGCCGTTACCGCTGACAATGGTTCCGGTGGACCTGAACGGCAATGATCAGCTCGATCATTTTGAGAAAATATACACCGATGTGGGGGCCCTTTCGCGCGGCATATGGATCGGAAAATATACCGGCACGCTGTACAGCAAGATCTTTGCCCTGACCGGCATCTCCACTCTGGGAGCGGCTGAGCAGGAGCTGATCAGCTGGATCATCAGCAACGGACAGGAGGTTCTTGCAGAAAACGGTTATGCACCACTGATGGAGAATGAGAAGGATGCGATCCTCGCCGGACTGGTAAGCACACCTGCTGCCGGTGACCAGGGAACGCTTGCTCCAAAACGCGCTTCAGCAGGATTCCTGATCATCCTGGCCCTGCTGGGTATCGTGGTCCTGACGATCATCGTGCTGACAATCTTCAACAGGCGCTCTTCCCAAACGGAAGACGTCCTGAAGTCAGGCGGCAAGGACCTGGTACATGCCTCCGAAGAGGTGCCTGGTGGCTATTATTTCGACCGCTCCCATACCTGGACCTTTTTGGAGCGTGACGGAATGATCAGGGTCGGGCTCGACAACTTCCTGCAGAAGGTTACCGGTGAGATCACAAAGGTGGACCTGAAGGCGCCGGGCTACAAGGTGAAGAAAGGTGAAACCATCTTTGCCATGATACAGCACGGCAAGCGGCTCGAGATCAAATCGCCTGTTACAGGAACCATTGTTCAGCAGAATACAAAACTGGTTTCCAATCCAGCCCTGCTCAGTACAGATCCTTTCAACGAAGGGTGGATCTGCCTGGTGGAGCCCATAAACTGGGTCGAGGAGTTCGGCAGTTATCTCAAGGGTCAGAAATACAGTGACTGGATAAAGGATGAGTTTGTGCGGCTGAAGGATTTTTTCGCCGGCGCGGTCAACCCGGCTACCGGGCAGAAGATTGTCCTGCAGGATGGCGGCGAGGTGATCGAAGGGATCCTGTATGACCTCGGTCCGGAGGTATGGGAAGAATTTCAGACCAGCTTTTTGAAGAACTGAATGGTGTGCAAAGCAGTGGTGAAGGCCCGATGGCCGGCTGCTGCTTTTGCTTATCCCGGCGATGTCAGGGATCCGGTCATTCGAAAAAACAGAGAAACCCAGTCGTTGCAGAACGACACAACATACACTAAATAAAACTAAAACATATTAAAAATGGGAGTAGACAGAAGAAATTTCCTGAAAGCGCTCGGGCTGACCGGCGTGGCATTGGGGACCGGCAAGCAGCTCGGAGCTGCGCCGGCTGAGAGCGTGGAGGATGACGAATTTTACGGCATCCTCTACGATTCGACCTGGTGTGCCGGTTGTCAGGGTTGCGAAATCGCCTGTGCCGAGGCGAACGGATTACCTGAAGTACCACTGGAAGATGTCCCGGAGGTGGGCAAGATCCGCAAAACCGATGAGCACAGGCGCACGGTCATCAATGCGTATGAAACATCGCAGGGTGAATTTTTTATGAAGACACAGTGCATGCAGTGTGCACAGCCGGCCTGTGCAGCGGCTTGTCTTACCAAGGCCATGTACAAGACCAAAGACGGATCTGTGATCTGGCGTGAAAATAAGTGCATGGGCTGCCGCTATTGCATGATCTCCTGTCCGTTCGACATGCCCAAGTTTGAGTACCACAGTACCAATCCGAAGATCGAGAAATGCGATATGTGTTTCGAGCGGGTGAAAGAGGGAAAAGTTCCCGCCTGTGTGGAAGCCTGTCCGGCCGAAGCCCTCACCTTTGGCAACCGGCGTGAGTTGATCGCAGAGGCGCGTCGCAGAATCGCGGAGTTCCCGGGGATGTACCATGATGTGATATACGGAGAACATGAGGCTGGCGGAACCGGCTGGCTCTACCTGTCGGCCGTGCCCTTCGATGAGCTCGGACTCAATACCAAGCTTCAGAAGAAGTCCTATCCCGAGCTGACCAAGGGATTCCTGTACAGCGTACCATCCGTATTCGTGCTGGCTCCGGCACTGCTACTGGGCATTCACAGTGCAACGAAAGATAAACCCGCTAAAGAAGACGACAATGAGTGATACAAAAGTCATCGATCAAGAGAGAAACGGTAAGTCAACCTGGAAATTCCTGGCAGATGAACTAAAACCCAAGGGTAAACCATTTACCTGGTTCAATATTATCTCCGTCCCCGTTATCACGGCCGGTATCGTAATCATTGTCCTAAGGTTTATACATGGACTGGGTTATGTAAGTAACATCGATCAGGAGGTTCCCTGGGGATTATGGAAAGGTTTTAACGTGGTTACCGGTGTGGCCTTTGCCGGTGGGGCGTATGTCCTTACATTTATCGTATATATTCTTAATGTTCAGAAGTTTAAATCCATTGTGCGTGTCACAGTGCTGAACGGTTTCCTGGCGTATGTGTTTTATGCCGGAGCCCTGGTTCTGGATCTGGGGCGACCATTGAAGATTATTAATCCTATTATCGGTAATAGTTTTGGGGCAAATTCCGTACTTTTTCTGATTGCCTGGCATTTTCTTCTTTACATGATTGCCCAGTTGATCGAGTTTTCACCTGCCATCGCTGAATGGCTTGGTGCAAAAAGGGCACGGAAGGTCCTTTCAAGCATGACACTGGCTGCGGTGATCATGGGAATTACACTTTCAACACTTCACCAGTCAGGACTGGGAGCTTTGTTCCTGATGGCTAAGGAAAAGATTCATCCATTATGGTACAATGAATTTATTCCCATACTCTTTTTGGTGTCAAGCGTGTTCGCGGGATTGTCCATGGTAATTTTCGAAGGATCGATCAGTAAAAAGGTCTTTGCTGATAAGATCAGTGAAAAGAACAAAACCGGCCACAAAGGAATAATACACACCTTCTCACAGATATGTGCGTTTGCCATGTTTATCTATTTCTTTATGCATATCATCGTTTTTATACATGGCAAGAACTGGACGTATCTGAACTCACGCATGGGATTATGGTACCTGGTTGAGATGATCGGCTTTGTACTTGTTCCGATGGTCCTGTTTTTTATCAGTTACAGGAAAGTGAACATCACCCTGGCAAAGGTGGCAGCTATTGTAACAATGGTTGGGATTGTGATAAACAGGCTGAACGTCTCTATCATTGCATTCCGCTGGGATGCCGAAGTTCCTTATTATCCCACCTGGATGGAGGTAGTGGTTACATTCACAATCATATTTGTAGAGGTATGGGTTTTCAGATGGGTGGTAAACCGTATGCCGGTATACAATGAATCTCCAGCATGGGCGAAAGAGCATAAACATTAGAAAAAATTTATATAACCAATCTTAAAACAAATTATTATGGATGCATTTACGTATACTGATATTTTCGATACCAAGGGTATGGAATATCTCGTGGTGATCGCTTTCCTGTTGATCCTCATACCCGTCTGGTTGTGGATCAGCAAGCCGGTGGAGGTCACTTCAAAGCTGATCCGTTCGATGAACGGGTTGTCGGCTGCGATTTTGAACATTCCACGCGGACTGTTCTATAACAAGAACCATACCTGGGCCTACCTGGAGAAGGGTGGTGAGGCCAGGGTAGGCGTGGATGACCTGTTGTTGCATCTTACCGGTGGCGTGAGTGTCGATTATGTGAAAAAACCGGGTGAGAAGGTCAGCAAAGGCGAACTGATCGCCATGGTTACAAAAGATGACAGGCAGCTGAAGATCGCCTCCCCCGTTTCTGGCGAGATCCGCAGGCTCAACGAGAAACTGGCGCAAAAAGAGGGGCTTATTAACCTTGATCCATACGGAAAGGGATGGATGCTGAAGGTGAAGCCGGAAAACTGGAAGGAGGAGACCAACGGTTACAAGATGGATGAGGAGGCTGTGGAATGGTCAAAAGAGGAGCTGCTCCGCTGTAAAGATTTCCTGGCCACCACTGCACAGCATACGACCGGAGGTACTGCAGAGGTGGTGCTTCAGGCAGGTGGTGAGCTCACTGACTTCCCGCTGGAAGAGATGCCGCCGGAGGTTTGGAACAAATTCCAGCAGGAGTTTTTAGATTGACCGTATTTTTTGTAATATTAACGTTCTTGAAATAATAGCTGCGAAAGCTTGTTGAGTATGAACAGGAGGCTTATTGGATTTTTGCACCAGCATGCCAATAACGGTGTGATCAGGAACTATATCAGGTTCCGCTCATCAATCTATGGGCGCGTAGTATTAATCATTGCCGGCTCCCTGTTCGTACTTTTCATCCTTTTCAACATCGTCTTCCGCACCATCT
>JAGYMF010000129.1 GCA_018400695.1 Bacteroidales bacterium
AGAAGTTTACAGCAATAAAACCATAAACACCAGTTACTGCCACGATCACAAGGTCGAGGACGTTCTTTTTCATTTTGAGATTGGTACGCTGAATGATCAGTACCTGTACGATTACAAGCAAGAAGTTCAGGATAAGCCAGTTGAACTTTTTTGATCGTTCCGCATAAAAATCAATGAAATTGGTCGTACCCTTTGAGAGCTGCATCTCGGCGGGAAAGATAAAGCTGGCGATTTTCCCCTGTTTGGTTTCAGACCGTACGGGCCACGACTCGGAGAGCTCATCCACTTTCTGGTATTTGGTGTCCAGTGCTACAACCTTTTGGTAGCCATGCCTCCTGGTAATAACCGTATAGTTGAACAGGTTGCCATAGATCCGGAGCTCATCAGTTTCTGGAATTAATTCCTCGAAGGGCCACCGGACAAATTCGTAGACATCCTGGGTAAGGATCCACAGCCCGTTGTCCTCACCGATCATGTAGCAGTAGTATTTCTTGTCGGAGAAGTCAACGCATGAAATATGCTTAAAAGTAAGTCCTTCAGGTACAGCTATCTTCCTGATATAGGGCTCGCCTTTCACCATCTTTACATGGTACATCATCTCTTTACTGTCTACCACGAAGTATCCTTCGTCGCACGATTTCCGGGTGGTGGGAATGCCTGCGATCATTTTTGCAGGGAAGTTGAATTCCCTGTTGTTTAGTACCGTGGTGAACATCTGGCTCTTGCGTTCATCTATCTCATTGGTTGCTGCGTCAAGGAATTCCATCCGGTGGGTGATGCGGAAGAAATCGGTGGGCATCTCCAGGTTGGCACGTCCCGATTCCGATTCGAACATCGGGTACAATCCCGGCGTAGGTGTCTGCATATCGCGTGCCCGGAACCGGAAGGTAGACCTGGCATGGTTGATCTCATGCAGATCCATGGCCACACCGTTCATGGTGTCGGGCAATGTGCCGTTCATGGCCAGCTGCCTGGAGAAGAACATGGGAAGCTTCAGCTCGAACTCATCCCGGGTGTAATGGTTTCCCTGGCGGTCCACACGGACGGTCTCATTGTTCTCCCGCTTGATCATGAAGAAGTCATGCTCCTGGGACGAATACATGGTGAATGGTGCATTGATTGGCTTTTCAAATGCCAGCCAGTATAGTTCAGGCAACGCCACTGAGGCAGCCAGAATGCTTATAAATACAAGGATATATCTGCTTAATTTATTCATGGTGATTGGTTCTTGATCTGTTTGTTCGTATTACATTTCTCCTTTGCGGAACCGGTATGCCGAGAAGGTCATTGACAGGCTGACCAGCAATGTCAGCAAAGCGAGTTTCCAGTTCAGCGGTGCATAGGCACCGGCCATGCCTCTCTCGAAGAAGAACAATATGAAGGCACTGGCTGCAAGGAAATAGGCGATGCGGTATTTCCAGATGGCCTCCATGACCACCAGTGCTGTAAGGAAATAGGCTGCCATGCCTGCCAGGAACCAGGGGAAGACTGAGATGAGGGCCGCACGGACAATCTCAGCGCCAAAGAAATGCTGGCTCAGCAGCGTAAACATGATTATTAGCAGCGCATAGCAGAGCAGGAGTACCACTACTCCATATGCCAGCATCATTAGCAGTGCCCTGTTTTCATTTACAGGCAGGTGAAAAGTAAGTTTAATACGTTTATTGGTGATTTCCGGGATATACTGTACCAGGGCAATGCCCAGTCCGATCACCAGCGGAATAAACCGGAGTCCTTTAAAATACTGTTGGTTCTGGAAGAGCACGAGGTACCAGTAATTGTGTGCTTCGTTGAAGGTGATGTAATGCTGTACTTTCAGGAAAATATTCCCTACCGCCAGCAGTCCCAGGATTGTGAGGATCAGTAAAAACCACCTGGTCTTGATCCACTCTTTGTATACGATCGATTTTATCATAACATTAATATTTTCCGGTTAGTCCTATGAATGCATCTTCCAGTCCCATGGGAACTGCACTGAAATTCTCGTAAGGGATTCCGCTCTTATCGAGGAATCCCTTAACAAATTCTTCTGATTCATACGTATATAGTTCAACGTCTTTGTTTACTCTCTCAAGGTTCACTACGAACTCCTCTTTCGCCAGGTCCACACTGGTATCGCCCAGTTTGAAGCTGAATTGTTTGAACCCGGTCATGAATTTGTCTATCGGACTGTGCGCCAGGACGCGGTTGTAGTCCATGATCAGCACGTCGTCGATCAGCCGTTCCATGTCCTGCACAATATGCGATGTGGCAAAAATGGTCTTGTTTTCCGACTTGGCATAGCTTCTCAGGTAGTCGATAAACAGCCTTCGGTAGCCGGGATCCAGCCCCATCGAGAAGTCATCCAGGATCAAAAGGTCAGGTTCCTGTGCCAGGATGAGACCCAGCGCCACCTGCGATCGCTGTCCGCATGACATGGAGGATATCTTCTGGTTGGGATCCACTTTCAGTTTCGACATCAGCTCCCAGTATGGCTCCCTGTTCCAGTTGGGATAGAACCCGGAGTAAAATTTTTCGATCTGGTGAATGTCCATAAAAGCATACTGCACATGGCCCTCGATCAGGAATCCTATCCTGCTCTTTGTCTGCGGTGAGAGTTCCTGCGTGTTCTCGCCATAGATCAGGCATTCACCCTCCCTGGGTTGAAGAAACCCATGCAGGATATTAATGGTCGTGGTTTTTCCAGCACCATTCTTCCCCAGCAGGCCAAGGATACTGCCCTCCCGCACGTTGAAATTCAGGTTTTCATACACCAGCTTTTTCCCATAGTAATGGGTCAGGTTTTTACATTCGATCACGTTGTTCATAAAGATTCTTTTAAAAGATTACGCCTGTACGGACATTCATATATTTTCTGTTTGTACTGTTTTCTGCATTCACTGTACCCAAATGTATACCAGCAAAATAGTGCTCAAAAAGCCTGTCGAGCTTCACAGCCCATGATGCGCTGAGCCACTTTCCTGTCTTGTTTTGGGTATGGTATTCAAAATCGGGACGGATCAAAACATCATTGATAAAATTCTCCGTACCTGGGTCTTGTAAGGCGGAGAGATTCTCCCTGGAATCTATGCCTGCGCCGATGGTAAATTCATGCCTGCGCAGGTAAAATGATTTTTTTGCGGAAGCGCCAAAACGCCTGTTCCTGGCAGATTCGCTCCTGTCGGGCAGGTAGTAGCCCAGCTCCCAGTCACGATACGCGAGCCCAAGGTTCAGTTCAAGGTTTCGCAGATACCTTTCTTTCATTAGCAGAAAAGTATAGCTGAACGCCAGATCAGTGTAAGTAGCGCCATATTTCTCCTCTGCCCCGTAGTCCACCCAGTCAACTGCTCCTGCCTCGCCCACCTGTTCCAGCCGCTGAAGAATCTCAGCTCCGAGCATATACCTGGCTGTGTATGCGGCATCCAGGTGGTGGTGAAAACCGGCATGGCTGAATGTGGTAGCATTGGATATGCTGAGCAGGTTTCCCTGCAGTTCAGAATCGTTCTTCATATACGACCAGGAGGCATTGCCGGCTTTTCTTCCATCGTCGGCCGTTTCGGACAGGTAAAGGAATTTCGCAGCAAAGACAGTATTGAGTCCGCCGAGCTGAAGGCCCAGCTGACCTTCACCGCCGTATGTTGACCGCTGGTAGAGCCGGTTAAAGGAGGATGCCACGTGATAGGTATACCTGTCGAAGCCGTGCAGCTGCAGAAAGGCATGCTGCACATTCTCCTCAATGATATCTGCTTCAATATCTTCGTTGTAGTAGGAGTAGAGCATATTGAGTCCGAGGGAGACTCCCTTGCTGGTGAAGAGGAACCCCTGGGAGAGATCGAGATTCATCACCTTGTTTCTTGGCCGCGGATCCCTGTCCTGCGCAGCCAGTCCTACATCCATGTTGACCGATAATCCGTAGGAGAAATATTTTGCAAAAGGGGTGGACATATCTCCGCGAAGATTAAAGAATTCCCTGTCGTACAGATCGTTTCGTGCCATGGTGTCGATCAGGAGGTACGGTGTTAGCCGGTAGGGATCATTTACCAGGTTATAATTGCAGTTCCGTTCGTAACTCTTTTCATACTGAAAGTTACCGTAGAACCATGTATTTTTCATGCGCTTGTAGCTGCTTGTCCTGAGGAAATAACTGTCCAGGCTGTCACCCTCCTGCGCACGCTTAAAACCGCCATTTTCATGGTTGTAGTTCAGGGTAAGGTCTCCTGCATCCACATCTGCATTGAAGCGCATTCCTGCGGGGTTACTGGTTGCAAGCCAGGGGTTTAAAACAGGGAACAGCTCCATCGTGCCGGATGCGATCCTGGAAGTGCTGTCGGACACCTGTGCTGTGACCGCCAGAGCATGGACGAAGAACCATAACATGATCAGCGTGCGTCTATTCATTGATCCATGGTTTTGGTACGACATCCTTTAAAAAATCTTCGGTGGAATTGTTGGTGTCCTGGTAGATATAGCGGCCGTCTTCCACTTTTTCCACCTTTCTTCTTACACATAGTCCCGACCTTGCCCCTGCGGGGACATAGGTGTACCCGGCATCCAATTCGAGTGGAAAGCGTTTGTAGATCGCATGGGCCTCGTCCCATGTAACCTCAACAGCATCCAGGATGTATTCGTTGGGCACCTTTCCGTAGTACCTGTCAGAGCTGGTAATCTTCAGTACCTGGTGGTTATCGATGAATTCCTGCTTCTCCTCCTGGGTGCCCGGGATCAGGGCAATTGCAATGGCGCTTCCCCCCCTGGTATGAAAGACCACATCACTTCCCCTGAAGGTAAAAAGGTTTTCGATCATGTTCTCTGCGATGGGCGCATCGATGTCTCCACCTGTTTCCCGGTGAACATAAAATTCAAATTCTGCATTCTCAAGGTTCACGGGACACAGTGGATTCCCCAGCACGCTGTCCTGGTGGTTGATCGCGTCCCTTGCGATGACGATGCTTTCACCTGGTTCCACAGGATAGTCGGTTCCGTTTCCGGGAATGGTCATGATCATCCTCGCTACAATGGTATCTTCCAGAAAATTCCAGTAATTCTCCTCCAGGGAGTATGATTCGTGCTCCACTATGGAAATTCCATCAACATACTGTACCAGGTCAGAATTGTTATAGAGCTCAATAAACTGATCATCGGAGTATTGTTTTCCCGCAGGTGTAAGGCATGCGCTGTAGTAATACTGCTTTATCACCCAGGCATTGG
>JAGYMF010000013.1 GCA_018400695.1 Bacteroidales bacterium
TATGCAGATGGGATACAGATGGGTTATTGCGGCAATGATTTTAATCAATGTTTCAACCACCTTGCACGGTCAGGGAAAAGCAGATTTTATTCCTCCGCTCGACATACCGCTGGTGCTTTCCGGCAATTTTGGCGAGCTCAGGTCTGACCATTTTCATTCAGGGCTGGACTTCAAAACCCGCGGTGTTACTGGTCATCCGGTTTATGCTGTTGAATCCGGTTATGTGTCAAGGATCAACATCAGTCCCGGAGGTTATGGCAAAGCGGTCTACATTACACATCCGAATGGTTACACCTCTGTATACGGACACCTGCAATCGTTCAGTGAAGCCATAGAGACCTATGTTAAAGCTGCTCAGTATAAAAGGAAAACACATTCTATCAATGTTTTCCCGGAGGCACAGGAGATCATGGTTGAAAAGGGAGAGGTGATCGCTCTTTCGGGAAATACAGGCAGCTCCAGCGGACCGCACCTTCACTTTGAGATCAGGAGAACCGCTGATCAACATCCGCTAAACGGGCTGTTTTTTGGTTTTCCCATTGAGGATACGATTCCTCCTCAGATAAGGCAATTGGCCATCTATCCTGCAGACCACCTTTCGATGGTACAGAATTCCCGTTCACCTTTCAGAACGAAAACTGTGTTGAATGAGAAAGGTTATATACCAGCGAAAAGCAATCCATATCATGTATACGGAAGAATAGGATTCGGAATAGAGGTCTATGATTATCTGAATGCGGCGGGTAACCGCTGCGGCGTCTATTCAATTGAATTGCTGGTTGATGGAAAAAGGCATTACTATTCAGAGATGGACGGGTTCGCATTCAGTGAGAGCCGGTTCATTAATGCACACATCGATTATGCTGGCAAGCAGGAGAACAGTGGGGTATTCCAGCGGATGTTCAGATTGCCCTTCAATGAGTTAAGCATTTACAAGCAGATGGAGAACAGCGGATTACTCGAAATTACGGATCGGCGCGAACATCATATTGTTGTGCGAGTAAACGACAGTTACGGTAATGGTTCGGAACTCACCTTCCGGATCAGTGGTGCAGGTGCGCCACAGAGCATGAAGGAAAGAACCGGTCCGACCGGTAAAATACTGCCGCATAATGCTGAAAGCAGTTTTGCGGATCAGCAGATATCCCTCTCATTTCCTGCCTGGTGTTTTTACGAAGATGTAAATTTCAGGTATGCACGCACAGGTGGAATGGACGGCCTGCTGTCTGATATCCACTACCTGCACAAGGAGACCACCCCTGTGCACCGCAGTTTCGATCTGGCTATTGCGGTCGCCCCTGGCATTCCCGATGCACAAAGGGACAAGCTATTCCTTGCAAAGATCAGTGATGATGATAAGATCAGCTATGCCGGTGGCACCTATGCTGACGGATCCGTCTCAGAAAAAGTACGAAGCTTCGGCAGGTATGCTATTGCCATTGACACGGTGGCTCCTGCAATCATTCCGCTCAACATGTATTCCGGGAAGAATATGACCGGGCTTCCTGCCATGCGTTTCAAGGTAAAGGACGATCTTTCAGGTATCGGGGCATACAACGGAACCATTGATGGAGAGTGGGTTCTGTTTGAATACGATCCGAAAAACGATCTGATATTTTATGAATTTGACAACAGGGTTCCGGTGTCCGGTAAAATTCACGATATTGAACTTCAAACAGAAGATATGAAAGGCAACAAAGCAGTCTATCAATCGACCTTTTTTCTTTGATGATTATGGGGAAATCAAGTGATCAAATTGTTCTCGGGCTGATGTCGGGCACTTCCCTTGATGGAATTGACCTCGCAGTATGCCGCTTTCATGATGCAAAAAACGGTGTGGCCTACACCCTGCTGGCTGCAGAAACGATCCCCTACCCTTATTATATGAGGGAAAAACTTGAAGATGCCCTCCACCTCAGTACAGAGAACCTGCATGAACTTGACCAGGAGCTGGGTAGTTACTACGCAGCAATCATTAAACATTTTATCAGTAAGCACGGTATTCAACCCGGGCTCATCGCATCGCACGGACATACGGCACTGCATCAGCCCGACAAGGGCATTACACTGCAGATCGGTGACGGAAGGGTAATAGCAAAGGAGACCGGCATCATGGTTGTCAGTGATTTCAGGACGCAGGATGTATCCAAGGGCGGACAGGGAGCCCCGTTGGTTCCTGCAGGTGACAGGGATCTTTTTGGAGAATACACCTTTTGCCTGAACCTTGGTGGCATCGCCAATGTGTCGTTTGATCTGGACGGCAGGCGTGTTGCATGTGATATTGTACCGTGCAACATGGCTTTAAATACCCTTTCGTCCTGGATCCGGATGGAATATGACAACAGGGGCGCAGTGGCTAAAACGGGAAAGACAGACACCGAACTGCTGAACCAGTTAAACAGCTTAAGCTACTACAACCATCCCCTGCCCAAATCGCTGGGCAAGGAGTGGTTTACCAGGCAATTTTTGCCCGTAATTAAAAGAACAGACCTGGCAATAGAGGATATGCTGAATACTGTCAACGTCCATATTGCCACACAAGTATCTATGTTTATCAACCAGTATGTCAGGCCAGGATCAAAAATCCTGGCCACCGGGGGCGGGGTTTATAATGATTACCTGATGGATCAGATTCGAAACAATTGTAAGGCCAAACTTGTTATCCCTGACAAAAACCTGGTCAATTTCAAGGAGTCAATCGTATTCGCTTACCTTGGACTGTTGAAGGTGAGAAATAGAATCAATGTATTTGCGTCGGTCACAGGAGCCAGTTCCGATACATCAGCAGGCATTATTTATCAACCAAATTAAACAGATATGGAAAATTTCACAGCCTATAACCCTACGAAACTACATTTTGGAAACGGTATCATAAAAGACCTTGGTGAAGCAGCAGCAGCACTGGGAAAGAAGGCCTTGCTGGTCTATGGAAAAGGTTCTGTAATGCGGAATGGCAGCTACGCCGATACAGTAGCGCAACTGAAAAACAATCATATCGGGATCATTGAATACAATGGCATCAAACCCAACCCGGTGGTTGATTCCGTGGATGAAGCAGCTGCACTGGGCATTCGTGAAAATATTGACATGGTGGTTGCAGTGGGTGGCGGCAGCGTGATCGACTCTGCAAAGATCATCGCCGTGTCTATCGCAGAAAAAGCAAAGGGATGGGATATCATGACGGGAAAACAAAAACCAGCCACATCTGTTCCGCTTATTGCAGTACTCACCCTTGCAGCCACAGGCACAGAGATGAATCCCACCGCTGTTCTTCAGAACCATGAAACAGACCAAAAAATCGGCTTCCGGAATCCGGTAATGTTCCCTGTCCACTCTTTTCTCGATCCGGGCTATACAAAAAGCGTTCCGGCAAACCATACTGCGTATGGTATTGTCGACCTGGTCGCCCATTCTCTGGAAGCCTGGTTCGGACAGGGAGATGCTCCACTGTCTGACAGCTTCGTGATTGCGATCATCAACGAAGCCCTGGAGGTCGGTCCGCTGCTGATGAAAAACCTGGAGAATTACGAATACAGGGCCAGGATCATGTGGGCAGCTACCAATGCACTGAATGATGTCACCATGCATGGCAGGATCTCGGGCGATTGGGGTGTGCATGCACTGGGACACATTCTCTCCTACCTTTATGATACACCACACGGTGCTACACTTTCCATTTTTTATCCGGCATGGATGCGGCAGCTGGCACAAAAGAATCCGGACCGGATCATAAAATTGGGTAAGGCCCTGTTCGACACAACCACAGCAGAAGAAACGATCAGTGCTTTCGAAAATTTCTTCAGGGAATTGGGGAGCCCTGTAAAGGCTTCTGAAGCCGGAATAGGAAAAGAAAAAGAGGAGGAAATCCTCAGTCTTCTGAACAAACACAATGCATCTGGAGTCCACATCAGACTCAACGATTATGATCGCAAAGCCATTGTAAATATGGTTCTGCAATAATAACCTGTTTTCTATAATTAAGAAGGGCACCTCAGTTGAGGTGCCCTTCTCTTTTCAAACTACTAACTAAAACTACCAACTAAACTACTATCCTAAAATTTCTGTCTGATTATGCTTATCAAATTTTATACCACAAAAATACTATCGTTATTTGAAATATCAAATTAAATAAGTGTTAAATAATTATAAATTTTAAATATTGTAATATTTTTTAAACATACCCAGTGTTTTATATACCCTAAAACACACAGATAATATAATTGTTCAATACACCCCTGCTTTTTTACGACCTTATATATATATATTTAATTTCATCAATTTATAACTATTTATTGTGCAGCGAGAATGGATGTTTTTAAATAGTTTCTCTTGTTTCTTCATTTTAAAAATGATTTCTTTGATATCTTTTTATAATATACACAGGTTTTGTAATCATTAAACGGAACGACCATGAGAAGAATATTTTTTGGAATTATGATGACAGGTTTGTTGCTGGTCCATATGGATATGCAATCCTGCACCAACTTTCTAATAACCCCGGGAGCTTCGGTTAACGGATCATCGATGATCACATACGCAGCAGATGCACATGTGTTATACGGGGAGTTGTATTATACCCCTGCAGCAACGTATCCTGAAGGAACCATGTTGAGTATTTACGAGTGGGACACCAATAAATTCCTGGGGCAAATCCGCCAGGTGAGACATACTTACTCAGTTGTAGGCAACATGAACGAGCACCAGGTAGCCATTGGTGAAACCACGTATGGTGGAAGGAGTGAACTCAGGGATACCACAGGTATAATTGATTATGGCAGCCTGATCTATATTACACTGCAGCGTGCGAAGACGGCGAGAGAGGCAATCCACATCATGGCAGATCTCGTTGAAGAGTACGGATATTACAGTTCAGGAGAATCGTTTTCGATTTCCGACCCTCATGAAGTATGGATCATGGAACTAATTGGCAAGGGAACAGACATGGTCACCAAAGGCAGAGGAAAAAATGCCGTAACGTACAACAGGAACAAAGGAGCAGTCTGGGTTGCCGTCAGGATTCCCGATGGTTATGTGTCCGGACATGCCAACCAGGCAAGGATACAACAGTTTTCGCTGGATGATCCTGAAAACTGTCTCTACGCCGCCGATGTGATTGATTTCGCCCGTGAAAAAGGTTATTATGAAGGAACTGACGAAAACTTCAGCTTTTCTGACACCTATGCACCGGTGGATTTCGGAGGGGCCCGGTTCTGCGATATGCGGGTCTGGTCATTTTTTAAGGATGTGAATGATGATATGGAGCAGTATTTTTCCTACGTGAAGGGAGAAGACCTTTCCAACAGGATGCCGCTGTATATTAAACCAAACAGGAAGCTTTCCAACTACGACCTGATGAATTTTATGCGGGACCACCTTGAAGGAACCGAGCTGGATATGCGTAAGGACGCAGGTGCTGGCCCATTTGAACTCCCCTACAGGTGGAGACCCCTCTACTGGGAAGTGGATGGAAAGACATATTGTAATGAGCGCGCCACAGCAACGCAACAGACAGGGTTCTCCTTCGTCGCAGAAAGCAGGTCAGGCATGCCCGATATTATCGGCGGCATTCTCTGGTTTGGTGTAGACGATGCTGCCTCTTCAGTCTACGTTCCCATGTATTGCGGAATGACCATGGTACCTGAGACTTATGCCGTTGGCAACGGAGACCTGCTCACCTACTCTGATAATTCAGCATTCTGGGCATTCAATTTTGTGGCCAACTTCGCCTATCTCCGGTACAATATCATGATAGAAGATGTGAAGAAAAAACAGGCTGAGCTTGAAAAAGGGTTCATTGAAAAGGTGAAAGAGATTGATCAAAAGGCCATCGCAATGTATGAAGAAGATCCTGAAAAGGCCAGGGCACTCGTAACCAATTTCTCGGTGAACGCAGGAAACCACACCGTAGCCGAATGGAAAGACCTGGGGCAATACCTCCTTGTGAAGTACATGGATGGCAATGTGAAACGTGAAAAAAACGGTCAGTTCGAGCGCACAGAATACGGTTATCCTGTCGGACCTTCATTTCCCGGCTATTCGGAAGAATGGAAAAGGGAGGTGGTCAGGGATACAGGCGAAAAATTGCTTGTACCCGAAGGTGGTCACTGACAGCTGCGCAGATAACCTTAAGGAATACATCCTTTAGCAAAAATTCGCATTGCCGCAACGGTTCACAGCGGAAGGACTTTATCAACAAATATTTGTTCATAAATCCTGTTATATATTGAAATAATTTCCTAATTTTGCGACCTGTTAAAAACAACGGGTACACATAAAACTATTGAGCAATGAATTTAATGGATGTAGTAAAAGAGAGCTACGCAAGTGAGAATGAACTGCCTGCCTTCAATGCAGGAGACACCATAACTGTACACTATAAGATCAAAGAGGGCAGCAAAGAGCGTATACAGCAGTATCGGGGCACCGTACTGCAAAAGAGGGGGAATGGGAATACAGCTACATTCACCGTACGGAAGATGTCAGGAAACGTAGGTGTTGAAAGAATCTTCCCGATGGCATCGCCTTTTATCGACAAGATCGACATTAATAAGAGGGGCCGTGTACGCCGTGCCAGGATCTTCTACCTGCGCAAACTGACTGGTAAGCGGGCGCGGATCCAGGAGAAGAAATTTTAAGGATCATTGATGGACCAGTAGCTCAACTGGATAGAGTACCTGACTACGGATCAGGAGGTTGGGGGTTCGACTCCTCCCTGGTTCACTTTTAGAATCCGATAAAACCTGTAAGCAAAAAGCTTACAGGTTTTTTTATGAAAGATCCCCGGTTTTCTTTTCGGTAATGATTTTTGTGAACAGGTAGTTGGGGATCTCTTCAAAATAGTAGTTTTCAGCGGAGATATTCGGATGGTTCTCATTTTCGAGCACTTCCGCGGGATTGTGTTTTTTGTCCCTGAAAGATCCCTCATGCGCCGTTTCATCCCGCTTCCTGGACTCTGTAATTACGAATGCAGGAACATCAAACTGCTGTGCTGACAGCACCATCTGCAATGATCCGGTCTTGTTGATAATTGACCCCTTCCTAACCTGGTCGGCCGAGAGGATCAGGTAGTCCGTCTCTTTCATCATCTCAGCAACCATGGCGTCCGGGATGAGTACCACCCTGAATCCCATATCAGCCAGGTCGCCTGCCTGAACGCGTCCCTCTTCCATCGGGGCAGAGAGTGTCTGTATGATCCGCACATTCGAGGTTTGCTCAGACAGCAGCCTGAATACCTCCCGGATGGTCCCACTGTTACTGTGCAGCATCACGGTCCGGTTTTCCGGCCTGACCTCCTTCAGCAGGTTGTTCAGCAGCAGCTGTGGTACATGCTCCCAAAAATCCTTGTATTCTCCAATAAAATTGAGGTAGTTCGCCGGATAATTCCTGACCGAGACGTTGTGGCTCAGAATCAGTTCGTCGCAAAAATGTCTGACCACCGTAAACATCTCCATCTTATTCCGGAGGTATTCTATATAACTTATAAATGTAGCAGGATCCAGTTCCGGATTCAGCAGTTCATTCTCCAGTGCAATCATGAGCCTCTTGAGCAGTGTCACAGATCCGCTCACCTTGTCATCCAATATATGTTGAAGTGTTTTTGGGAGTACCATATTACAAATCTTTTTACTGCTGCAATAAACACAAAAATATTTCATAAACAATTTCTGTGTTAATTTTTTAACACTTTTGCATATCTTTAACCAAACCAACCCTGCAATCATGAATGTAACGCGTACTTTCGACCTGTTGGAGCGCTACCGGGAAAATTTCCCCGGAAAAACAGCCCTCTCGGTCAAAAAAGATGGGAACTGGGTCTCCTGGACCACCGAAGAAACCATTGAAATGTGTTATGATGTAGCCTTTGGCCTGCTGGAAATGGGGCTGAAGAAAGACGACAAAATCATCACAGTCACCAACAACAGGCCCGAATGGAATTTCGCTGATCACGGCATGTCGATGTGCGGCATCATCCATGTGCCACTCTACACATCCCTGAGTGAGGCGGAGTATGCCTATATCATCAAACATTCGGAAGCACGAATGGCCTTCGTGTCTGATAAAAAACTGTATAAAAATCTTCGCAATGCAGCTGCCGGCACAGAACTGTCTGATCACATTTACACCTTCGATCACATCGATGGCGCTCCCCACTGGAATGTAATCGCAGAGACAGGACGCAAACACAGGAGCAGGTGGAGTGAAGCATTGGAAAAGGTAAAAAGTTCCATTGCTGAAAAGGATTTTGCTTCACTGCTCTATACCTCGGGAACAACAGGCACCCCCAAGGCAGTGATGCTATCACATGAAAACCTGGTAAAGAATTTTATCGCTGCTGCCGGCATCTTCAGGCTCATGCCTGATGATAAGTACCTTAGCATTCTGCCCCTTTCACATGTGGGCGGACGCATGGGGAATTACCAGACCCAGTACAGTGGGTGCGGCATCTATTATGCCGAGAGCATGGGCGCATTTGCCCGGGCCATGAAAGAGATCGGCGCAAACGGATTTGACGCTGTTCCAAGGGTATTGGAGAAGGTGTACGACAACATCATCTCAAAGGGAAACCAGCTCACGGGCATCAAAAAGAGGATCTTCTTCTGGGCAGTCAGCCTCGGGTTCCGCTACAATGCCTATGGAAAGAACAGCTGGTGGTACCGCAAAAGGCTCGCGTTTGCCGATAAGATGATCTTCAGTAAATGGAGGGATGCCCTCGGCGGAAATGTCAGACTGGTAGGCTGCGGTGGTGCCAGCCTTCAGCCAGCACTTGAAAAGCTCTTTTGGGCTGCCGGAGTGAAGATCATCAACATGTACGGACTCACCGAGACCTCACCGATCATCACTATCAGCAATACTGAATACGGGAAGTTCAAGCTGGGTACCGTAGGAACGCTTATCGACGGGGTGGAGCTAAAGATAGCGGACGACGGGGAGATTCTCTGCCGCGGCCACAATGTGATGCTCGGATATTACAAAGATGAGCAGATGACCCGTGAGGTATTCGATAGCGAAGGATGGTTCCATACGGGCGATATCGGTCACCTCGAAGAGGGAAAATTCCTGGCGGTAACAGACCGGAAAAAAGAGATTTTCAAGTTGTCCAACGGCAAGTTTATTGCCCCGCAGATCATCGAAGGCGTCTTCAAGCAATCAGCCCTTATCGACCAGGTAATGGTGATCGGTGAGCATCAGAAATTCGCCAGTGCACTGATCGTACCTGATTTTGAACAGCTGGAAAAAATGGCTGGTGAGCAGCATATCTCGTTCCAGAACAGGGAAGCGCTGATCTGCATGCCGGAGGTACTGAAATTATTTCAGAAGGAGATCGAGCAGCGCAATAAACTGGTGAGCGACCACGAAAAGCTGATCAGGTTCCGCCTTGTATCTGACAACTGGTCGCCGGAAAGCGGAGTGCTCTCTCCCACCCTCAAACTCAGAAGAAAAGTGGTGATGGAAAAATACCAGGAGCCCATAAAAAGTATCTATAAACAATAAAAAAACCGTCCAGGATGAAAATCGAGGAGGTGAAAACGGGTAAACAGGAGAGGGAATTCCTGCAGGTCCCGAAAATACTATACAGGGATGACAACACATGGGTCTGTCCGCTCGACAGGGAGATCTCAGCTGTTTTCAATCCACTGAAAAACACCTTCTACCAACATGGTGATGCCGTACGGTTCCTGCTGAAAAATAACCACGGAGCCCTTGCTGGCAGGGTAGCCGCCTTTGTTGACGAAAAAACGGCATGGGAACAGGAGCAGCCAACGGGAGGCATGGGGTTTTTCGAATGTGTTAATGACCAGGAGGCAGCGAACCTGCTCTTCGATGCAGCAAAGGGCTGGCTCACCGACAGGAAAATGGAAGCCATGGACGGCCCGGTAAACTTTGGGGAGACCGATAAATACTGGGGGTTGCTGGTAGAGGGATTCACACCACCGGCATATGAGATCGCCTATAACTTCCCTTACTACCAGGCGCTTTTCGAAAATTATGGTTTCAGGACCTATTACAACCAGGAGGGATTTCACCTGGACATCACCAAACCGCTTCCCGAACGGTTTGCAAAGATTGCCGGCTGGCTGGCCTCCAAACCTGAGTATACCTTCGAACATTTCCGGTGGAAGGAGATGCACAGGTATGTGCGCGATTTTACCGAAGTCTACAACCAGGCCTGGGCCTCATTCAAGAAGAACTTTGAGCCTATTGAGCCTGCATATATTCTCGATACCCTGAAGAAGGCCAGAATGATCATCGAAGAGGAGTTTGTCTGGATCGCCTATAAAAGCGGAAAGCCCATCGCGATCTACCTCATGTACCCCGATCTGAACCAGATTCTCAGGCACCTCGATGGAAGGATGCACCTCTTAAACATGCTGAAATTTCTCTGGCTGAAGAGACGGAAGACAATCACCAGGGCCCGCGGGGTGCTCATGGGGGTAATCCCCGAGTTCCAGGGAAGGGGCGTCGAAGCGGTCATCATCCTGAAACTTCAGGAAATGTTCAAAAGAAAATCCCACTACACAGAGATCGAGTTCTCGTGGGTGGGTGATTTCAATCCGAAAATGAAGAACATCTTCCTCTCGGTAGGAAGCGTTCCTGTAAAAACCTATAAAACATACAGGTACCTGTTCGACCAGACCAAACCATTCAAACGCTATCCGATTCCTGAATAAAATAGATCAACCATGAAATATGACGTAATTATCATTGGTGGCGGACTTGGCGGGCTCACTGCCGGGGCAAAACTGGCAAAAGAGGGGAAAGACATTCTGCTGCTCGAACAACACGACCGGCCGGGTGGTTGCGCCACAACCTTTAAGCGCAGGGATTTCACCATGGAGGTGGGACTTCACGAGATGGACGGACTGCATCCCACAGACGGCAAAACCAAGATATTTAACGAACTGGGGCTGTTCGACAAGGTGACATTCCTTCCGGTCCCGGAATTCTACCGGTTCTGCAACGGGCGGACAGACCTGGTGATGCCGCACGACCGCGAAGCTGCTTCCGACCTGCTTAAAAAGCACTTTCCTGCTGAAACAGCCGGCATCGACAACTATTTTCACCGGCTGATGAATGCCCGTAGAATCAACATCCTCGAACGTGATAAACCCGACATCAGCATCGGGGAATACCTCGATTCGATCTTCACAAGCGAGGAGATCAAGCTTGTCCTCCTGGGCAACCTGGGCTATTTCCACGACGACCCCTACACCCTTTCCCTGCGGTATTTCTCCATTGCTGAAGGCGCCTATTTCAACGGGCGGGCGAATTTTATCCAGGGAGGCTCCCAGGAACTTTCAAATGCCCTGATGGACATCATCAGGGAGCATGGCGGTAAAGTGCTTCTGAATCACAAGGTTACCGAAATAGCACTGAACAAAGGCACCCTGGAGTCGGTCAGCTTCATCAACAACCTTCCGGGCAACCATTCCACCATCAAGGCATCAGCAAAAGAGTTCATTGCCAACGCAGCACTGCCCCAGGTGGCATCAATGATGAACGACGATACCGGAAAAGCCCTTGCGCAGGAAATTTCCGGCCACAAAACCGGCGCCTCACTGCTCACCGTCTACTATGGGTTCTCAAGGTCACTCAAATCACTTGGCCACAAGTACTACTCCACCTTTGTGTTCCACGATTCAGTGAAAAGTCAGAAAGACATCCGTGCCAACAACAGGACAGATTTTGCTGAACGCGGATTCACCTTTGTAGACTATAGCCAGGTGGATGCGCGGCTAACAGGTGAGGGAAAGAGCGTAGGGGCCATCTGCTGTATCGACTATCTCTCTGACTGGGAAGGGTTATCGAAAGAGGCGTACAGGGAGAAAAAGCACGTTGTTGAAACTGTTTTCACCAAGAGACTTGAAGCGCTGATCCCGGGGTGCAGCAGCCACATCGAACACGCAGAGGTCGCCACCGCCAGAACGGTAAAGCGTTACACACTGAATCCCGGGGGTGCCGTTTATGGATTTGCCCAACTGCCCGGCCGTGCACCCCTGAGCGCTCTTGAGGCCTTCAACAACCTGCATATTGCCTCCGCGTGGGGGAAGTTCGGGGGCGGATTCTCAGGGGCGATCTTCAGCGGGTATATGACTGCCGTTGATCTGCTCAGAAAAATGAAATAAATGGCTCCATTTTCTACCGCATCACCTCGACGACAAAAGGATCGAACAGTCCATTATCGTCCAGGTCATATTCCAGGCCTGCAGGCTGTTCTGCCGGAGCGTTCAGAATACCCGCCGGAGTTAGCCGTTGCCGCGAACCATTCACCAGCAGCGGCCTCAGTAGGTTATTCAGGGAACCTGTCACCGTTATGCTGATTGTGTTGCTGCCACGCTTCACCAAATTATCAAGCCGGAGGGCACGGTTCGGTGCAATGATCACACCCGCATCACTGCCATTCACCTCCACCGTTGCCACCGTTCCGCTCCACCCATCGAGGAGGACCCGTACCGGTCCCGGGTCATCCATTAAAAAAGCAGCACTGTAGGTTACCCTGCCACCATAGAATGGAAGTCCCTGCGTTTTCCACGACCCGGTGTTCTTCTGATCAGCAGGTGCAAGCAGCCATCCCCTGTCAAGGGGAAGAACATCAAAATTGCCTGTAAGATACACCGGCTGGATCACACAATGCTCCGGTATAGTATCCCCCCTCAGCTCAACAATGTTTTCTCCGGGCACCACCGAGCCTTCAACCGAAAACACCCCAAACGCGCGGTCCAGCCACCACTCGCCCTCCATCCTTTGCAGGGGGGTGCCGTTCAGGCTGACACTGAACCTATCCGGGTGCTCCACGACCAGCCGAAGCGCTGTTGACCGGCACTGTGCATCGGCAAGAAAGGGGTACTGCACTGAGAAAGTGGTGTTTACAGGGTGAGGGGTGATCCTGAGAGGCGGCTGACGATGATCTGCCGTGTCCGAACGTATACCCCGGGGCAAAGAAGGATGCTCTTGTAACAGGGTAAAACAGGTAAATGAAGAGGTGTCTGTCTCTGTTATCAACCGGCAAAAATCCAATTTCAGCACATTTTCATCCTTCACTGAAACAGCTATGCCGGTTGTACTCACCGGAACACCATCACCGTTCCAGCGTCTTGTCCTGGCGCTTTTTTCTTTGATCTCTTGCTGACCGATAAAAAGGAGGATGCTCTCTGCAGGCCGGAGGGTAAAGTCGAAACTCACGATGTCATCGGTGATGACACAGGGATACTGTTCAGTGTTTCCGTTGAAAAGGTTAATATGTGCCACATCCGCTCCGCTACTGATCAGGCTTGCGGAACAGGTTTCCGTACTGCTGTAATTTGAGAAAAACAACAGCTGTCCGTCGTCCATCACCCGCCGTGTATGAAAAAGACCATCTCCCTGACGCTCAGTAAATATCAGGTCACTGCTGTACAGGTAATGAATCAGCCTCGGATCGTTGCACCCTGACATGGTCAGCCACTGCTCGGGATAAGCCTCCTGCAAGTGCTTAATGCGATCCGACGCCTGACCATCAATAAAGCGCGGCGGATTGCAGAGGGCCAATACGACACCTCCATTTTCCATGTACTGCTCCAGCAGGTCCGCTGTTGTGCCCGGAAGGCTCAGCATCATTTGTGGTATCACCACATAATTGTATTCCCGTTTTCCGATAACGAAAAACTCATTGAACACCGAACCGTGTGCTGCAATCATCGTTTCATTGCCCAGGTCATATCCGATCTGTTCATTGTCGAGCAACCCGAGCAGACCCATGAATTCGACTGCCTCCTGGTTTGCTGCAGCAGGTGCAATGTCAGCCTGACTATCGGATATTGCTGTTTTGGAAGGGATCAGTACAAGGTTTTTATTGTGTTGTTCTCCCGAACTCAGGAGCAATGAAAGCCTGCCCAGATAATCGCTCATTACAGAGAATTCGTCATGGCAGCTAGTGTGGTTCGAAAACGAATGGTTATACAGGTATTTCATATTTCCAGTTAGGGTCTGCAATGAAGGCATCCAGGCCGGCATGTTCACCCCCATAGCCATACACCTGTCAGTAAGCCTCTTCATATCCTTAAAATGGAGTTCCCATTCCTGTTTCCTGAAAGGATCAGCCAGGCTGCGGGTAATGCCCAGTTGGTTCGCAACACTGCTGATCTCACGAAAAAGTACCGGATCCCATTGCGGATCGAATGCAGATTGGATGATCGCTGAGGTGTCTTCAGATGAAATGACCATAACCGCCTTATGGGTTTGGTGCTGATCGAAATCTGCAGCCGTAAAGGTATCATGTATTTGTGCATCATACACGTTGTGCAGAGGAGTGACAAACAGGCTGATTCCATTAAAACCAGCGATATTTCCATTTTCATCAACCATCCGGAGGACCAACCCAAGCCTTCGGGCCTTTCGCCGGGCGTAATCAAGCAGATTTGTATCTGCTGCTGCAGCCTGGCATTCCATGTATTCAAGGTATTCGGGGTTGATAAAAGCCCCGCCAAACCCCATTTCTTTATAACCGGAAAGTTGCAGGTCAATATCCCTTTTCGTTATCGTGCCATTCCATATCCAGAGAGGTGCCGGCTTGTATGCCGTCGGCACCTTTTCCAGATGCTTTCTCAGCTTTTTGAAAGATGAGAAATGATCCTCGGAATCCACATGACTGGCACAGGAAGAGAGTATCAGTATGCAAGCAGTAAATATCAGAAGCTTCCGTGTGGTTGTAAAATTCATAATTGACAGGTGATCGTTCCATGTAAAAATAGCTGAATGGCTTCACTAAAAAAAGTATCTGTAGAAAACATTTAATATGATTAACTTGCGCATGGCAATATTAAAAACAACAGTGCGATGAAAAATACCAGATTGTCGATCATTGTGATCATCACCTCCACCCTTCTCCTTCAGTCATGCTTTGAAATAAGGGAGACCGTTCGCCTGAGAAACAACGGCTCAGGCTCATTCTCCATCGCGGTTGACCTCAGCAATGTAAGGCATATGATGGAAAGTTTTGCTGGTACAGACAACCCTGCGGAGAGCAGTCCCTACAAAAATATGGAAAAACAGTTCTCCATCACCAGCAAAAAGCTGGAGGGTGTCAATGGTATATCAAACATTCAGCTGCATTCGCAAAAGGGCGGTTACCTGGTCATGAGCAGTTTCGATTTTGCAAGTATAGAAGCGTTGAATGCCGGCATGAACATCGTATACGAAAATGATGATGACGCTGCTGAAGCTCCGGATTATTATAAACTTGGAAGAAGGAAATTTGAACGAACGACCGCGCACAATTTCATGGACCTGGTGAAAAGCGAACTCAACAGCGGACAGGCAAAAACAGGAGGGATGGACCTCTCCCTGCTCTTCTCCGATGTGGTCTATGTCAATAAGATCATCTTTGACGATAAAACCGTCAGAAAAGTGCGAGCAGGCTACGCAGATATCTCTGACAACGGCTCGGCGATTGTCAACAGGTACTATATTTTCAGGGATGATAAAGAACAGTCGCTCGAATTCAAGGTAAGGGTCAGATAGTCTTCACAGAAAATCCTTAATTGTTTATCGCTACCAGGAATATTGGTTCAGGAGACTTATTGATCTCCGGACATGCAGGTTATTTTAGATTTAAAACAGGTCAAAGAGAGGCAAAAATGGGAAAGCCTTAGAAAGGATGATGAGAGGATTATTCATATAAATATGGAGAAATTACATATTTTATAGGAAAATTGTAAAAAAAAGCCAAAAACTACGCTTTGTATTTCAATGAATTGTATCTTTGTGAAAGTTTTATGGGTCCTATATTAGGGCTCTTGTATTAATTTATTTATTTTTTCTTATGAACATTTTTTGTGCAAAATTGAATTATGACACACAGGAAGAGGATCTCAGATCCGCTTTCGAAACTTACGGCGAAGTAAGTTCTGTGAAAATTATCATGGACAAATTCTCCGGAAGGTCAAAAGGTTATGGCTTCGTTGAAATGGCTGACGACTCAGAAGGTCAGGCTGCCATTGACGGATTGAACGACACGGAACTGCATGGCAGAACCATTGTTGTTAAAAAAGCCAATCCCAGAGATGACAACCGTCGTGGTGGATCCAGAGATGGTGGTTACAGGTAGTAGAAGTTAATCAAAAACTTATACTCGAGAGGTCCCGGAGCAATCCAGGGACCTTTTTTTTTGGTGTTTATTCCGGAAACAGGATCAGTTAAGTCCGGGGATTGGATTTCAGCCCCCTCCTTTCAATGTAAATATCAGGTACCCGATGTACGAAAATTGCCGGTTATTCGTTACATTTATGGAGTTAAACATACGTTGTAACTAATTTATTATCTAACTATTAATATAGAATTTACAGATGATACGCTCATGCAGTTCTGTACAGAAGAAGCTGTACATTATTTTGATTTTTATTAGTACAGGCATAGCATTTACTTCATCTGCAGTATTTGAAGATACCGTAAGTGAAGATCCCTGTAAAGATGAGAAATTTGAAACTGCTGAACCGGGAACATGTCTCAACCGGAAAGCCTACAGGTTATTAAAGGCACTCAACACGATAAAAGACAATCCTTACAACAATGATTTTGCAAAAAGGGTGATTGATGTTTTCGAACCAAGGGTATTCAAAACAGTTGACACTACTGTTTCATACATTGAATGTGATGTACCGGTACGCCTCTACTATCCTACAAACAGGAGTACGACCACCCCTACACAGGTAATTTTTTTCATTCACGGTGGCGGGTTTATGTTCGGCAGCATCGAGGAGTACGACATGGCAGTTAAAAAACTTGCAAGGATCACCGAAAGCATCATTGTTGCTGTTGATTACAGGCTGGCCCCGGAGCACCCCTATCCTGCTGCTCTGAATGACATATCAGCAGTGCTGGAGTGGATCATACAGAATATTGAAGCGATCGGCGGCAAAAACAAAAAGATTATTTTGGCAGGTGACAGTGCCGGGGCCAACCTGGCTACCGTTCTTGCACTCAAGTCACGCGATGAAGGTAAAGATAACATTCTCTGTCAGATTCTCTATTATCCCCCCACCACCTTCGTTGAGACCGAATTCTCATCACGCGTTTATTTTCTGCGTGATGAACGGCGCACATACCTGCTCACCGAAGAATTTCTGATAACAACCAAAGAGAGTTACCTGCCGGATTCGGTTCCTGATACCGATCCATATGTCTCTCCACTGCTGGCAGACCTTACAGGCAATATCCCTCCGACACTGATCCTCAATGCTGAAGTGGATCCACTGCGTGACGAGGGACGAAGCTATGCTGAAAAGCTGACCACTGCGGGACAGGATGTAACCTATATCGAATATGAAGGCATCATACACGGCTTCTTTAATCTTTACATGATCTTCAGTGAAGGCAAGGAATCCATGAAACTGATAAAAAATTATATCAACGGACTGAATGGAAGAATTTCTGCCCCCTAATATTATTATTTGCCTGGCAGGACGTTAATAAACCTTAATTTTCGAATAAAGGAACTGCGCAAGTCTGACATTTCCTTTATATTCACTTGTTAAAAATTCATTCCGATGAAAACAAGAAGCCGTATCAGCCTGATTATCCTCCTGTCGTCACATCTGATCCATGGTCAGCTCATCCCCGAACCGGAGATAAAACAGGCGCTGCTCAAGCAGCAATGGAATGCTTCCTGGGTATCTGTCCCTGACACTTCGCCATTTGAATATGGTGTATATTTTTTCAGAAACAAGCTGTTAACAGAGGAGGTGCCTTCTTCCTTTATCATCCATATCTCGGCCGACAACCGTTATAAATTGTATATTAACGGAGAGTTGACCGGCCTGGGTCCTGCCAGAGGGGATGTTGACAACTGGATTTATGACACCTACGACATAGCACCATACCTGGTAGAGGGAGTTAACTACATTGCTGCTGAAGTATGGAATTTCGGTGTTTTGAAACCACTGGCGCAAATCTCCCTGCATACAGGATTTATTGTGCAGGGTGATGATGAACAAACGTTAAATACACCGGGAACATGGGAATGTCTTCAAGCCCGGGCATTTCAACCTGTATTGGTCAACAGGAAAGAAATACCATCGTATTATGTTGTCGGTCCGGGTGATCGCCTGGATGGAAACAGTTACCCATGGAAGTGGAGAACAGGAGAGCAGACGGAACAAACATGGTTGGTGCCCGAGGCATTGCGTCGCGGCACACCAAAAGGTACCGGGTATGAAATCACCCATGCACTGGTCCCGAGAACAATACCAGCGATGGAGCTTTCCATGCTCACATCCCCTGTTATCAGAAAGGTAGACGGAACAACCTTCGAAGAAAGCACCATCAATGGATATACCATCCCGCCCGACACCTCAATAAAGATCCTGCTCGACCAGCGTGAGCTGGTAACTGCTTATCCGGAAATCATTATCTCTGGAGGGAAGGGGGCAAAGATAAGCCTTACATATGCAGAAGCCTTGTATGACCTGAACGGAAAAAAGCAGCACAGGGATTCCGTGAACCAGGTTGTAATGAGGGGAAATTCAGACCTTTTTATCAGTGATGGAAAGCAAAACCGGGATTTCACAACTTTATGGTTCAGGACCTTTCGTTATATAGAACTCGAAGTGGAAACCAGGGAAGACTCCCTGACCATTCAATCATTTACCTCCCTGTTCACCGCCTACCCGTTCGAAGAGAAAGCGTGGTTCAAATCAGACCAGCACAGAACTGATGACATCTGGAACACAGGCTGGAGAACCTCAAGGCTGTGTGCCAACGAGCTGTTCTTCGACTGTCCCTACTACGAGCAGGCACAGTACGCCGGTGATACGCGCATTCAGGCGTTAATATCCCTCTACGTTTCGGGCGACGACAGGCTGATGAAAAAGGCGATCCGTGATTTTTACAATTCCATGATTCCTGAAGGGCTTACCAGGAGCAGGTATCCTGTTAATACCCCCCAGGTGATCCCACCCTACTCCCTTTTCTGGATTTCCATGATCCACGATTATCTATGGCACAGAAGTGATTACATGTTTACATCCAACTACCTGGTAAGCATACAGCATATTCTGCAATGGTTTGAGAACAGGATTGACCAGGAGACAGGGATGCTGGGTTCGCTGGAGTACTGGCCATTTGCCGACTGGACAACTGGGTGGCCCGAGATCTACCCTGAACTGCAATCGGGGGTTCCGCCAGGGGCAGCAGAGGGCAATAGTGCGCTCATAACCCTTCAGTATGTTATGACACTCGACCAGGCGGCAGATATTTTTAACTATTTCGGGCTTGAGGCGCTTGCATCCTCTTACCTGGATCAGGCAGATAAACTTATTGAGGCAGTGTGGACGCATTGTTGGGATCCGGCGCGCGGACTGTTCGCTGATACACCGGAAAAACGATCCTACAGTCAGCACACCAACAGCCTTGCGGTGATTACCAATGCGATTCCAAAAGCAGACCAGCCACTGTTGATGGAGACTGTTCTGCGCGATACACAGATCGTGGAGGCTTCGCTCTATTTCAGGTATTATGTCAACCGCGCTGCCATCAGTGCCGGATTGGGAAACAAGTATATGGGACTGCTGGAACCCTGGGAGCAAATGGTCAATCAAGGGCTCACCACCTTTGCAGAGATCACCGATACCAGGGAGACCCGTTCCGACTGTCACGCATGGAGTTCCAGTCCCCTGTATGAGTTTCTCTCTACCGTGGCCGGTATCAGGCCTGCAGAGCCGGGATTCAGGTCGGTCATTATTGAGCCGCATCCGGGAACGCTGAAAGAGATCAGTGCAGGAATTCCGCATGAAAGAGGAGTGATCAGCCTTGATCTTCAGTTTGACAACCGGGGAGGGGTAAAAGGAGCCGTGATCCTGCCAGACGGACTCAGCGGTGTATTCATTTGGGATGGCCAGACCGTCGATCTGCAGGCCGGAGAACAGCGTATCGCAATGCAATCACTGGATTCGAGGTTCAGGTTCTGAATTCCGGAAAAACGGGAACATTCCTGACAAATATTTATCATTTTTATTACCTTAGCCAACGTTTTTTCAATCTTTCAACAAAACCACAATATCATGGAGCAGCAATACAGCAAGCCACAACTGTGGATGCTAGTGATCTTAAGGGTTGCCATCGGTTGGCACCTCTTGTATGAAGGCGTCGTTAAACTATTAAATCCAAACTGGTCATCTGTCGGATACCTGCTCGATTCAAAAGGCTGGTTCGCCGGAATATTTCACTCCATAGCGGCCAATCCCGACGTGTTACAGGTAGCTGATTTTTTAAATATCTGGGGTTTGATACTGATCGGACTTGGCTTGATCCTGGGCCTGTTCACGAAGGCCTCATCCTATGCAGGCATTGCCCTGCTGGCACTTTACTACCTTTCACATCCTCCGCTGCTAAATGAAATTTATGCCATCCCTTCGGAAGGCAATTATATGTTTGTCAACAAGAACCTGATTGAGCTGATCACACTGGCAGTGCTGATACTTTTCCCCACCGGAAAGAACATTGGCCTCGACCGCTTTATATTCAGGAATGCTGCAGCAAAATAAAATAGCTTACCACCATGGATAACAATCAACAAAACAACAACGGTAAAAAGAAGAACATCCACCGCAGGGATCTGATACGGGGCATGGCCACCGTCCCTGTGCTGGGTGCATTTGCCTATGGCATATGGCGCAAAAAGAAGCTGGATCATTACCGCAACAGCCTCCTGAGGGATGAACTCAACATGAGCAATGTCCCTGAAGAAGCGCCAAAGAAGCTCTGGGACGGAGAGCCCCTGCGTTTAGGAATTATAGGTTTCGGCGGACGGGGCGAGCACCTGCTCCGCGGGGCTGGATTTGCACATCCCGATGTGCTCCAGGGATGGAAAGATGCTGCTGAACGCTCCTCCACGGACAAGCGTTATGCTGAATACCTGGAGCAGGATGATCTGAACATCGTGGTGAACGGAATCTGCGACCTGTTCGATGTCAGGGCTGAACGGGCCCTGATGGCCTCTGCCAATATTCACCGGGAGGGGACTGTTGGGAAACCGGAAAAGCAGGCCAAACGCTACCGCGACTATCGCGATCTGCTGAAGGCAAATGATATTGACGCAGTGATCATCGCTACCCCGGATCACTGGCATGCCAGGATTGTTATTGATGCGGCCAGGGCCGGGAAACATGTCTATGTGGAGAAGGGCTTATCACGTACAATAGAGGAAGTTTACGCCATCCGCGATGCCATCAGGAAGTCAGGTGTGACCTTCCAGCTGGGGCACCAGGGACGGCAGACAGAGAGTTATAACAAAGCAGCCGAGGCTGTTGAGAAGGGGTTGCTGGGCGAGATCAACCTGGTGGAAGTAACCACAAACAGGAATTCTCCCAACGGAGCATGGGTATATGATATTGACCCCCTGGGTACGGAAAGAACGATTGACTGGAAACAGTTTGAGGAGCCCTGTGAGGAGAAGCACCCTTTCAGTCCGGAACGATTTTTCAGGTGGAGATGCTGGTGGGATTACGGAACCGGGTTGTCGGGCGACCTGCTGACCCATGAATTTGATGCTGTCAACCAGATCATCCACATGGGCATTCCCGAGACAGCTGTCTCATCGGGAGGTGTCTATTTTTACACAAAGCCGGAACACTATGTCAACGAGATCCGGGAGGTGCCGGATGTCTGGAATGCCACGCTGGAATATCCGGAAAAAAACTTCACACTGCTATACAGCGCATCGCTGGCCAGCAGCCGTGACCGGGGTAAAATGATCATGGGACATGATGGTCACATGGAACTGGGCAACAACCTGATGGTATATGCCGACAGGGACAGTACCCGTTACAGGGAGAAGATCAGGAGCGGACTGATTGATCCCGACACACCCATCTATTCCTATATCCCCGGGCGTAAAGATGTGGATGCAGTTGCCTCGCCAACCGAACAATATTTTGCAGGTCGCGGACTGCTCTATACCTACAGGGGAGGAAAAAGGGTGGACACGACCCACCTTCATATCGCAGAATGGATCCAGGCCATCAGGGAGAACAAGCAGCCAAGCTGCGATATCGACCAGGCTTTTGAGGAGGGTATCGCTGCTGCAATGGCAACAATAGCATACAAAGAAAACAGAATGATAACGTGGGAC
>JAGYMF010000130.1 GCA_018400695.1 Bacteroidales bacterium
ATCGCAGAACCGGTATTGCTGGGAGATAAGGACAGGATCGAGTCGATGATTAAAGAGTATCATATGGATATCGCCGACCTGCATATCATCGAACAGCGGTGCCCTGAAGCTGATGCGCTGCGCCAGCGTTACGCCCAACGACTGTTTGAAAAGCGCGCCCGGAAAGGGATGACATACGACGATGCCCTGGCAAGGATGTTCCTCCCCAACGACTTTGGTATCATGATGGTGGAAATGGGGGATGCAGATGCATTTCTTTCAGGTTTCTCAAGCAAGTACGCCGATGTGATCCGGCCAGCCATCCAGATCACAGGAGCTAACAACCCGCAAAAACATATTGCCGGAATGTATATCGTGCAGACCAAGAAAGGAACCTACTTTTTTGCAGATACCACAGTAAATGTACAACCCTCGGCGCAGACCATCGTAGATACTACCCTGCTGGTGGCTGATTCTGTAAGCCATTTTAATATCGATCCGGTGATCGCCGTGGTGAGCTACTCCAACTTCGGTTCGGTGAAAAACGGAAGTCCGGAACGGGCCCGTGAAGCAGTCAGGATCCTGCACGAGGAGCACCCCGACCTGGTGGTGGATGGAGAACTGCAGATGAACTATGCCCTGAATACCGAGCTGAGGATGAAAAAGTACCCCTTCAGCAAACTGGGCGACAAACAGGTGAATACGGTGATCTTCCCCAACCTTAGCTCTGGAAATATCGCCTACAAGATGATGCAGGAGATTGGTGGCGCTGAGGTAACCGGACCACTGCTCCTCGGTATCGGAAAACCGGTGCACATCCTGCAGATGGAGGCCAGCGTCCGGGAGATTGTCGACATGGCTGCCTTCGCTGTGGTGGATGCCCAATACCAGCAATCGATGATATAAATTATCGGAGGAACGCAATAAGTGCTGCCTGCAGCGTATTTCCCGGAGGAAGGGAATGCTGCAGGCAGCGGCGTTTTATTGGGTTGTGTGAATGACCAAACAGTGATCAATTTTTTTTGTTTTAAATTAGCAGCAAAAGTAAAGAATATGCCTTTTCCAAAAATTGAATCATCCAGGATCCGCACCCTCTCCCTTGAGGCTTTTAAAGAGATGGACTATTATGCGGTTGATAATTACCACCTGCCCGTGGAACTGATGATGGAGAGTGCAGGATTGCAGCTGGCAAGACTGGCAGCTACGGTAGTGGAGAGAGGAGCATCGGTGCTTGTCGGTGTCGGCCCGGGGAACAATGGGGGCGGAGGACTGGTGGCTGCCAGGCGACTGGAAGCATGGGGATATAAGGTGCATATGCAAATGCCGGTTCCTGCAACAAAACAGCTGATCAAAGACCAGCTCGTGAGAACCATCTCCTACGGTGTTGAGAAGGTGATCGAAACGGAGTATGACCTTGTGCTGGATTGCCTGTTCGGATTTTCGCAACGGTTGCCGTTGCCTGGCGTGATCGAAGAGCTGATCCGCGTTATGAACAGCATGAAGGCGAAAAAAATCTCACTTGACATCCCGACAGGGATTTCAGAAGAGAAAGATGGATTGCGCTTCAGAGCCGATAAGGTGCTTACTGTTGCAGCCCCCAAGACCGTGCTGCTGAAACATATTGACGAGTATGAACTCTATATCGCCGATGTGGGAATCCCCGCAGAGGTCTATCTCAGAAACAAGATCGATCATGCCACACTGGGATTTTACCGTGACCAGATTGTACAGGTGATATAAAAAACCCCCCACTTCACGTGGAGGGCCTTCCATTTAACGATTAACCAACTAACTTAAACTACTCTTTTTATTGATGGAGACGCTTAGTTTGCATAGTCCTTCAGAGATTCCATCAGCTTTTTTCTTGTAAAGAAGATACGGCTCTTTACCGTTCCGATTTTCAGATTGAGTTCTTCAGCAATCTCCTTGTATTTATATCCCTCTGTATGCATCAGGAAGGGAATCTTTAATTCGTCCTGCAATGCCTCAATATGTTTGGTGATCTCTTTGTGCTGAAAGGTGGAATCAGGCTTGATATTGGTCTCCTCTTTGGTATTGTTAAGATAGTAGAGATCTTCGGTCTGATCCACGATCGTATTCTGACGTACCGCCTTGCGGTAGTTGTTGATGAAGGTGTTCTTCATGATCGTATATGCCCATGCCTCAAAATTTGTAAACTCAATGAATTTGTCTTTGGATGACAACGCCTTTACATAGGTCTCCTGGAGCAGGTCCTTGGCCGCTTCCCGGTCAGAGGTTAAACTAAGGGCAAACCTTTCTAATCGATCTTCCATGCTGATCAGCTTGGTGTTGAATTCAATGGTTGTCATATCAATATTGTTTAAAGGTGTTTCTATTTAAAATGTTTAACAAAAATACGGATTAATTAAACACCAAACAAATTTTGACGTCGTTAAATATGAAGAATATAATCCCGTTCTAAATAAGGAAATGGCGATTAAACGATTGAAAATAAATAAAAAACAATACGAATTGGTGACGCAATTCTAAATTGCAAAATAACGGAATAAAATATATATTATTCCGAAATTATGTTTAAGATATCAAGGAATGAATCCATCTTTTGCAGTGACAGAGGCTTCGGTGGACGAAAAGGTAATGGTTAATGGCTGCTTAATCTTCCAGCTTGTTGAGGTAACTCAGCAAATCTGTGATCGATGTGATCCGCAGGTAGTTTTTACCAAAAAAATCGGGTTCATTTTTCATGTAACCCGCCGAATAGAGTATCATTTTGCCGGGAAACGCTCCGCCCAGGTCTTTCAGGTAGGTGACGAAATCAAAACCGCCATGTTGTACCGTGGAAGATACGATGATATGGTCAAATTCTTTGGCCGAACCGGTGGCCAGCACATCAGAATAGGGTACCGACTGTCCGAGGTAGATCACATCGTGTCCACGCTCTTTCAAAAGGTACATGGAAAAGAGAAGTCCGATCTCATGCCATTCTCCCTCAGGGAGGAACAGGAGAAAACGCTTTGCCTTGTTATTGAATACCCGGGAATAGTTGTCAATGGCTGCGATGATCTTCTGCCTGACCAGGTTCGAGACAAAATGCTCCTGTGCCGGGTTGATATCACCTGCAAGCCATAATACACCGATTTTTTCAAGGAAAGGATAGACGATATCGATGAAAGCGTCTTTAAACCCATGTTTGGTGATGGCCTTTACAAGGATGGAATTGAACCTGATCTCGTCCATATCAATCATGCTTATTACCAGCATGTCGATCGTGTTCTCCAGGTTGGGAGTACCTCCGGAAACCCGCATAATCTCATCTTTTAGCTCCTGATTGGTAAGCCGGGCAATATTGGAGATCTTGATCCCCTGCCTGTTCAGCATCGCAACGTTGAGGATCTTTTTCAGCTCCTGGTCGGTGTAATACCTGATATTGGTGGTGGTCCGGTGAGGCTCGATCAGGTTATACCTTTTCTCCCATATCCTGATGGTATGGGCCTTGATGCCTGACAGGTTCTCCAGCTCCTTGATTGAATAAACAGCCATGTTCGATTGAATAGTTGAAATAATTCCACCAATCTAACAAGTTTGAAGGAACAATGTTTATACTTACGGCGTTTTTTTTAAACAAATTAACGTTTGCGGACCAGCATCAGGCCGTCCCTGACGGTAAGCAGTACGTTTTCCACCGTGGGATCATTGTGAACCATTTCGTTGAATGTGTGCAGTCTTTCCGATGATGTGTCTTTTATAGGTGTTGCTGCTACCTTGCCTCCCCACAATACATTGTCGGCGATCATGTATCCGCCGGGCTTGAGCGCCTTCAGACAGACCTTATAGTATTCCGGATAATGTTCTTTGTTGCCATCGATGAAAACCAGGTCGAACAGTGTATTGAGCGTGGGGACCACTTTGCGTGCATCGCCAATGATGAGTTCCGTGAAGGGGGTGAGACCGGCACGTTCAAAGAAGTCCCTGATCAGCTCTTCCATCTCATCGTTTATCTCGATGGTGACCAGTTTTCCGTTTTCGGGCAGTCCCCGGGACAGGCAATAGGCCGAATACCCGGTAAATGTGCCTATTTCGAGAATGTTTTGCGGACGAACCATCCGGCTGATCATTGCGAGGAAGCGCCCCTGTACCTTTCCTGACAACATCTGGGGATGTACCGTTTTGAGATGGGTCGTACGGGTGAGTTCTTCAAGCACCACCGCTTCATCTGACGTGTATGCTTCGGTATAGCGAAGGATTTGTTCGGGAATCTCGTATGGGTTCATTACCGGTAGATGAGTGTGTTCAGGTTGGTGGGATCAAGCAGCTCGGCCGCAATGTCACGCAGCTTTTTGGCTGAAACGGTTTCCAGTTTTGCAGAAATATCGGAAAGACTGTCTACATGGTTAAAGAGCAGAAAGCTTTTTGCCATGCTGAGCATCAGGTTTTCACCGTTTTCTGAAGAGATAGCGATTTGTCCCAGCATCTGCCTGCGGGCGTAAGCGAGTTTTTTGTCGGGGATGAGGCTGGTGCGCAGTTTTTTCAGTTCCCCGCGTGTTACCTCCATAGATTTTGACAACCGGTCTTTGTCAGCGCTGAAATAGATGTTGATTGCTCCGCTGTCAGTATAGGCCAGGTAGTGGGATTCAGCGCTGTAAGAGTAGCCGCGCCGTTCCCTGAGCGCCATGTTCAGCCGCGAGTTCATTCCCGGTCCGCCGAGGATATTGTTCAGCAGGTGAAGGGCAATGCGGTCTTTGTTCTTGTATGAATAGGCCTTTCCTGACAGAACACAGTGGGCCTGGAAGGTGTTCCTGTTGATGCGGTGCTTCAGCTGGTGGGTGGCCACAGGGGCGATGCGCGGTCTGACCCTTGGTTTTTGAGGCAAATCTGAGAAAAAGCGTTCAGCAAGTGTTACGAGCTTCGGGAAAGGGATGTTTCCAACAGAGCATAGAACCATCTCCTCCGTGGCGTAATTCTCTTCGAGGAAGCGTTCTACGAGGCCGTTTTTGAATCGGTTCAGAGATTCCGCGGAACCGAGGATGTTCCTGCCGATGGGGTGGTCGGGAAAGAGGATCTCCTCTGCCTGGTCAAAGATCAGCTCCGAAGGGGTGTCTTCATAGGTCTGTATCTCGCTGAGAATCACCTCCGCCTCCCTTGTCCGCTCTCTTTCAGAAAAGAGGGA
>JAGYMF010000131.1 GCA_018400695.1 Bacteroidales bacterium
TGGGTGCCCTGATCACGTGGAACTATATCCTGAACCGCGAAGCTGCAGATGATGCGCATTGGGTGGTTGCTGAGACCGTGGCCGGACAAAAGGCCAGGGTGGTACTGCCCGACAGTTCGGTTGTCTGGCTGAACGCCGAAACCACCCTCTCCTTTTCGCCCGATTACCTGAGGCAGCGGAAGCGCCATGTAAAACTGGACGGGGAGGCCTATTTTGATATTACCGATCAGCACAGAAAAACCCTGACTGTGATCAGTGACGATTATGAAATTGAGGTGAAGGGGACGAAGTTCAATGTAATGGCCTACAGCGATTTTGACCGTACAGAGACGACACTGGTGGAGGGGTCCATATCGATCCATAAAGGCGACAGGGAGATCGCGGTTCAACCGGGTCAGCGCGTGGTATGGGACGGCAACAAAATGATCCGGTCAGCCGGCATGGTCCGCCAGGCAACCCTGTGGAAGGACAACAAATTCTATTTCGACCACATCTCCTTCAAGGAGCTGGTCAGGCGGCTGGAACGGTGGTACGATGTGGAGATCACATTGCTGGATGAAAGTCTGAACAACGAAAACTACTCTGGATATTTTAAGAACGAGGAGACAATATGGCAGGTACTGGATGTATTGAAAATGACGACTCCTATTAAGTATGAGCGAAAGGCGTTCAGGGAGATCGTCCTGGACAGAAGGTGAGCTGCCCTGTTTTTTCCGGATAACTAACTAACACTAAACTTACATGATGAAGAGAGTTGCTTTACAGGTATTGCTGGCTTTCCTTTTCGGGACTGCCGCATTTTCTCAGAAAGCGAATATCACCACCAGCTTCGATAACCAGGATATCAAGTCGGTCCTGGCAACGATAGAAGAGGCGTCGGAATATTCGTTTTTTTACAAGGATGAGGATCTCAACCTCTCCAGGCGATACACAAAAACGTACACAGATGCCAGTATCGCCGGTGTGCTCGATGAAGTGCTGGGCGACCAGGAGCTGACCTACCGGATCAACAACCGCACGATCGTTGTTCTGCCTGTTGAGAAGGCAAACGAACAGGAGCCGCAGAAAGTGACCATCAGCGGAACGGTTACCGACAAGGAGACGGGGGAGACCATCCCCGGAGTGAATATCCAGGTTGAAGGCCGGAACATCGGTACGATCACCGATGTGTCGGGAAGGTACGAACTGGAGGTGGAGAGCCCGGAAAAATTGACACTTATCTTCTCTTTTGTCGGCTATTACACCGTGAGGGTCGAACCGGCCGGGAAGACAACGGTCGACGTTGCACTGGAATCTGATATCCAGAACCTCGAAGAGGTGATCGTCATCGGATATGGTGTTCAGAAAAAGAAGGATCTGACCGGCGCTGTTGGCGTGGTGGATATTGAAGAGATGCAGAAGGTACAGAATACCGGTATCGGCGAAGCGCTGCAGGGTCAGCTGGCCGGTGTTTCCGTTCGTTCGGGCGGGGCCCCGGGAAGCTGGGCCAATGTGCGAATCCGTGGTGTGGGATCCTTTTCAGATGTGGGGCCGCTGTATGTGATCGACGGACTGATCCTGAATGATGCGGACCACCTCAATGTGGCCGATATTGAATCCATGCAAATCCTGAAGGATGCCTCAGCCGCTGCCATCTATGGCGCCCGGGGGGCGAATGGTGTGATCATCATTACCACCAAAAAGGGCAAGGAGGGACCTGCCGAGATCAACTTTTCAGCCAGGTATGGTGTGGAGGAGCTTTCGAAAAAGATCAACATGATGGAGACCACCGATTACCTCTATTATAACCAGCTGGGTTATATTAATGGTGGTGAGGAGTGGCTCGGAAGGCCCGGTCCTGGCGATACGATCCCCAACACCGACTGGCAGGATGCAATCTTTAGTCTCGGGGAGGTGCAGGACTACAACCTCTCCGTTGCAGGAGGGACCCACAATTCAAGATATATGATCGGAGCGGGGTACTTTTCACAAGATGGAGTGCTGGAGGGTCCGTGGTATAACAGGCTGAGCTTCAGGGTGAATTCACAAACCACAAAAGGAAGAATCACCGTGGGGGAGAACTTCTCCTATATCCGCTCCAACCAGAAGTATACCAACGGAGGATCTTTCGCCAATGCACTCAGCATGCCTCCGGTGATCCCGGTGTATGATCCCGACGAGGTAAGTGGCAGGGGCGGTTATGGATACGGGAACGTGATGTATCCGACCTATGCCTCCAACCCGGTGGCCCTGCAGCAGCGTGAAGACAATACGGAGATGCACAACAGGCTGATCGGAAACGTATTTGCCGAACTGGAGATTCTCCCGGGATTGAAATTCAAGTCCAACCTGGGAATGGACCACTGGACCGGAAGGCACAAGATCACCAACGAAGGACATACGGTAAGGTACCTCTCCGTGGAGACGCGCTGGGAAGACAGGCTCTGGGAAGAACGGGTGCACAGGACAAATATGAGCATTGACAATACACTGACCTATAACCTGAGTTTTGGTAAACACCAGTTCGAGGCGTTGCTTGGTAATACCGTGGAGAACAGCAAGTGGTACTTCCTGGGCAACGAGGGATACAACCAGAGCGTGGAGGGCAAGTGGCAGATCAACCTGGCCGAGGAGCAGAACAACATGTGGGGATGGGAGGGTGAATACCATATGATCTCCTATCTCGGGCGGATCAATTACAATTATGACAACAGGTACCTCTTTCAGTCCAATATGCGCCGCGACGGTTCGTCAAAGTTCGGACCAAACAGGAAATGGGGTTTCTTCCCGTCAGCCTCTTTTGGCTGGAGGGTTAGTAACGAAGCCTTCTTTGAACCGGTTAAAAATACCATCAGCGACCTGAAATTCAGGGTCAGCTACGGAAGCAACGGCGATCAGCAGGCCCTGGGAGCTTACGATGTTACACCGGTAATCAACCACAGCGGTCCGTATGAAGGGCTGTATTATGTGATCGGCGGACAAATCCTGCAGGGGGCGATACAGACGAGCAGGGCCAATCCCGATCTGCATTGGGAGAGCAAGAAAACGCTGAATGTCGGACTTGATTTTGGTCTCTGGAGGAACAAATTATATGGATCTGTTGAGTGGTACCACTCCAACTCCACAGGCTTGCTTGTGCAGCTGCCGCTGGCACTGGCGACAGGTGTAGGGGTTGGTTTTGCCGGGGATGATGCCATTGAATGGACCAATTATGGTGAGATGGTCAATACCGGATTCGAAGTTACCACCGGCTGGAAAGAGGTCAGGGGTGACTTTTCCTACAATGTCAACCTGAACCTCAGCACCATCAAGAATACGGTGGTCGAACTGGGAGAATCCTTCAGGGAAGGGGGAAGCAGCAATGTGAACAGAACAGAAGAGGGCCGTTCAGTCAGCGAATTCTACCTGATCAAAACAGACGGTATCTTTCAGAGCATGGATGAGGTGTTCGATCATACCACGACGCTCGAAGACGGAACCATACAGCTGATCCAGCCCGGTGCCAAGCCGGGGGATATCCGGTATGAGGATTATAACGCGGACGGACAGATCGATCTGAATGACAGGCAGTGGTGCGGAAGCCCGTTGCCCGACCTTGAGCTGGGGCTGAATGCATCCATGATGTACAAAGGATTTGACTTTAACATGTTTATCACTTCCGTTTATGGAAACAAGATCTACAATGTGATGCGGACATCCATTGAGGGGATGGGCGGACCTGACAACCTTCCGGGGTATTTCTCACCGTGGACATGGGACAATCCTTCGCTGACCGATCCACGGCCGGTGAAGGGGACATCGGACAATGCCAAGGCGCAGACCGACCGCTGGCTGGAGGATGGTTCGTTTGCCAGGCTGAAAAATGTACAGCTGGGGTATACCATCCCGGAGTCCATCGTTTCAAAAACCGGAATTGTCAAGGAATTCAGGATCTACATCAGCGGACAGAACCTGATCACACTCTCGAAATACAAGGGGTATGACCCCGAGCTGACCGGGGGAGGGGTCTTCGGACAGGGCAACGACTGGGGCGGTTATCCGCCGGTGAGGTCCTACATGGCAGGCTTACAGATTTCATTTTAAACTACAACCGGAACAACTATAAACTATGAGACGCATGAAGAATTTTAAACATATCCAGTTCCCTGCCGGCAGATTTCTCTCCATCGCCTTTGTGGCAGGACTGTTAATGGTATCCGTGGCATGTTCGGAGGAGAACCTGACGCTGCTCGATCCCAACAGGGAATCTGCAGACACCTATTGGGAACATGAGAAGGATTACCACCTGGGCCTCACATCGGCATACTCAACCTTTCGTGTGCCAGGGTATTTCAGCAGGTGGTTCCACGTACTGATGATCTCCAGGAGTGATGAGGGATGGAGTGAAAGTCCCAACCCCTATTTCCAGGCCTATTCGAATTTTAATATCATCAGTTACAATGACGACAATGCAGAGGGGATCATTCAGCCCTGGCAGCTTATCTACCGACAGATCTTTTATGCCAACCAGGTGATCGATAACATGATCGACCGGGGGCTGGAGCTGTTCGAGGACAAGACCGAGGCGGAGCAGATCCTGGGACAGGCCTATTTTCTGCGGGGCGTGGCATACTGGTACCTGGGAGGCTCCTATGCCAAAGGGCCCAGGATGATTAATTCTACGGACAATGGTGAGGTCATTGAGCAGGAGGAGATCTACCTCCAGTCAGCCAGCGACCTCCTGGAGGCAGAGAAATACCTGCCCGAGCAATGGCCTTCCTCCGATATCGGACGTGCCTCACTGGGCAGTGTCAGGGGCATGCTGGTGAAAGTATATGGTCAGCTGGCCGGCTACTACAAGCGCCCAGGTGTCGGCGATGCTGCGCGGGCGGATGAATACTGGCAACTGGCCAGGGACCTGATGGAGGATATCTTTACGATGGACTACAGCCTGGTGCCTGTTTACAAGGACAATTTCACCATGACCAATGAGAACAACAGCGAATCGCTGTTTGAGATCCAGTTTAATGAAGGCCTGCACAATGGCAAAGAGCTGGGTGCGCACAGGCCCAAGTTTTTTGGATTGGTGGTGGACGGTGGTGCATGGGCCGATGCCTATCCGCGCGACTGGCTGCTTGATGAGTTCCTGCTGGAGA
>JAGYMF010000132.1 GCA_018400695.1 Bacteroidales bacterium
GACAGACACTTAATTAAGAATGCTTCCGTTTGGCTGCTATTCTGATGATGATTATGTAAATTAGCGACGCACGAATTTATTAAAGCATTTATGGAGAGATCTGCTTTGAATACGGACTGGCGCAAGGTGGCGGCAGCGATCTATAAAAAACCCGCTGACGCCAAGATCCTCGGATCGGCTGAGCTGGATGTTACTGACCTGGAGGAATACATCAGCAGCAAGAGAAAAGAGGGGTTGAAGATCACACTTACACATGTTTTTACGTTGATCCTTTCGCGTGGATTGAAAGAGGAGGTGCCCGAGCTGAATTGCTATGTCAGGCGAGGGAACATTGTACAGCGCAAACAGGTGGATGCCATGGTTTCGGTGTTGCTGCCCGACGGTTCCATGAGTTCGGTGCGGGTGGTCAATGCAGATCAGCTGAGTTTGGCGGAGTGTGTTGATGTGCTTGCTACAGCGATTCGTGATACACGTGCAGGTGATGAAAACAAGACAATGCAGATGAAAGGGGTGATGGGGAGGATTCCCTGGCCCTTCAGGATATGGATCTTCAGACTTATTAAGTGGCTGACTGTTAGTATGGGGGCATCCATTCCAGCCATTGGGTTGAGCTCCGATAATTTCGGTTCTTTCATGATGACAAATATTGGATCGATAGGCCTGGATACAGGTTATCCGGCCATGTTCCCTATCTCCAATGTCTCCTTTGTGTTCGTTTTGGGAAAGGTCTCAAAACGTCCGGTGGTGATAGATGACGAGATCGTCATCAGGAAGATCGTTACCATATCAAGTACGATGGACCACCGGATCATGGATGCCATGCATGGAGGCAAGATGTTCCGGTACATCAGAAGAATGATTGCTGAGCCGGAATTGCTGGAAGAGCACAACGGTTAGCTTTTTCCCCGGACTTTGCTTAGCGGATGTATTGGTTTATCAGCGCTTCATAAAGTTCCTGCCTTCCACTGGTCATCTCAGGTTCACCGTTTGCAGCTGCCAGGTCGCGCAGATCCTCCAGTGTGAGCAAACCCTTTTCAAACCTGGCGCCATCTCCACTGTCGAAGGAAGCATACCGCTCTTTTTTCAGCTTTTTTAATGGAGAATTTTCCAGAAGGTCGAGCGTGATCTCAAAGGCCCTGGCAAAAACATCCATGCCTGCGATATGCGCAATGAAGAGGTCTTCAAGGTTTGTGGAATTTCTTCGGGTTTTTGCGTCGAAGTTGATACCACCGGATGTGAATCCGCCCGCTTCTATGATCACGATCATCGCCTCAACCACTTCGTACAGGTTGATGGGGAACTGATCGGTATCCCACCCGTTCTGGTAATCACCCCTGTTGGCATCAATGCTGCCGAACAGTCCGTTATCTGCTGCTACTTGAAGCTCATGCTGGAAGGTATGTCCGGCGAGGGTGGCATGGTTGACTTCGATGTTCAGCCTGAAATCTTTGTCCAACCCATATTTTTTCAGGAATCCGATCACGGTGGCGGTATCGTAATCGTATTGATGTTTCGTCGGCTCCATGGGTTTTGGTTCGATCAGAAACGGACCTGTGAAACCGTTTTTTCGTCCATAATCCTTTGCCATGTGCAAAAATTTTGCAAGGTGGTCCTGCTCCCTCTTCATGTCTGTATTGAGCAGCGACATATACCCTTCACGGCCTCCCCAGAAAACGTAATTCTCCCCTCCAAGGGCGATGGTGGCGTCTATTGCATTTTTCACCTGCGCGCCTGCATGGGCGATGACGTTGAAATCGGGATTGGTGGCAGCGCCATTCATATAGCGGGGATTCGAGAAGACATTGGCCGTTCCCCACAGCAGTTTAACTCCCGAGGCTTTCTGCTTTTCTTTTGCTGCCTCGACAATGGCGTGCAGGTTCTTTTCATACTCCTTTACAGAATCCCCTTCATCCACCAGGTCGTTGTCGTGAAAACAGTAGTAGGGGGCGCCGATCTTTGTGAAGAATTCGAATGCAGCATCGAGCTTCTGATGTGCGCGTGTGAGGGCATCGTTGCCATCATCCCATGGGAAGCGTTTTGTTCCCGGTCCGAAAGGGTCTCCTCCGGTCCCGCAGAACGTGTGCCAGTAGGCGATGGCGAAACGGAGGTGCTCTTTCATGGTTTTTCCGCCGATGACTTTGTTCTCATCGTAAAATTTAAATGCCATGGGATTGTCAGATTCCCGTCCTTCAAATGCGATCCTGTCGATCCCTTTGAAGTATTCCTTGTCTCCTTTTAAAATGTTCATCTGTATTATTTATTAATTTGTTTTTGCAGGATATCTTTCCATTGTTCGTAGCGTTCCCTGAAAAAGTCAGCTTTGCTTGTATCAGGTTCAATCACAAATATCTGTTTCAGGGCAGCAAAGGCCTCATCAAATGAACCATATCTTCCTGATCCAATTCCCGCGCCTTTGGCAGCACCTTCCGCACCATCTGTATCGTATAGCTCGATGGTGGCCCCGGTAAGGGTGGCCAGGGTGTCTCTGAAGATCGGACTCATGAACATGTTCGCATTTCCTGCCCTGATAATGGAGGGATGAATGCCGGTCTGTTTCATAATCTCCATTCCATATTCGAACGAGTAGACAATGCCCTCCTGTGCAGCCCTGACCAGGTGGGCATCGGTATGGATGTTGAAATTCATCTGGTGAATGGATGCGCCGACCTCCTGGTTGTTCAGCATTCTTTCTGCGCCGTTACCGAAAGGCAACATCAGGAGGCCTTCGGCGCCTTCCGGAATCTTATCGGCCATGTCGTTGAGGGCCGGGTAATTGGCCTCCCTGACGGTAAGGTATTTCTTCAGCCATGAATATTGTATGCCTGCGCCATTGATGCAGAGCAGGACACCGAGACGGTTCAGCTCCGGACTGTGGTTCACGTGGGCAAATGTGTTGACGCGACTTTCAGGGTCATACCTGACTTCATCACTGATACCATAGACAACGCCAGAGGTGCCTGCTGTGGCAGCGATCTCCCCGGGATTCATGACGTTCAGGGAAAAAGCATTGTTGGGTTGGTCGCCTGCGCGGTAGGAGACCGGGGTTCCCTTCAGCAATCCAAGCTCTTCGGCCACCGAAGACATCAGCTTTCCCTGTTCTGCGAAGGTCGGCACAATATCGGGTATGAGGTGTTCTGGAATTTGGTAATGCTTTAGCAGGAAGTCAGCCAGCGAATTTTCGTTGAAATCCCAAAATATTCCTTCAGAGAGTCCGGAGATTGTTGTGTTCACTTCGCCTGTCATTTTCATGGCGATAAAATCTCCCGGCAACATGATCTTATAGACTTTGTCGAAGAGCTCCGGTTCATTTTCGATCACCCAGCGCAGTTTCGAAGCCGTGAAATTACCCGGAGAGTTCAGCAGGTGCGTCAGGCACCGTTCCTTACCCAGCTGACCGAGTGCCATCTCCCCAATATCTACGGCACGGCTGTCACACCAGATGATGGATGATCTCAGTACTTCCAGGTTCTTGTCTACGAGCACAAGTCCGTGCATCTGGTAGGAGATGCCGATTGCCTTGATATTGGCAGAATCGATCTCGGCCATCTGCATGACCTCATTGGTGGAGAGCTTCAGGTTGGACCACCAGGTTTCCGGATCCTGCTCTGCCCAGCCCGATTTTCCGGCTGTAATGGTCATCTCCTGTTTCGGATTGAATGCCGAAGCGATGCTCCTGCCGGTCTGTGTATCGATGAGACTGGCTTTTACCGATGAGCTGCCAACGTCGTATCCCAGTAAATACATAATGTCCTTTGTTCTTTAAAAGTTATAAAATAATATGTCTCTTCGGCTTTCCAGATATTGCTTCCGGTCGAAGCGGTAGAAAAGTGCAGGTTTATGGGCCACCCCCTGCTGTTTTTCAGTGAGTTGTTTAATATAGGGAGCCTTTAATAATTTCTTTCTGAAGTTCCTGTTATCGAGCTCCTGACCGAGGATGACTTCGTATAGGGTTTGTATTTGTCTGACAGTGAACTTTGCCGGAAGGAGTTCGAAACAGATCGGTTCGAACCTGATCTCCTTTCGGAGCACTTCCAATCCTGTCATTATGATTTTTTTATGATCAAATATCAATGGCGGTAATGTTGTGATCTTATGCCAGGAAGCGTGATTGCCTGTTTCCTGATCTGTATTGCTCTTGTCTATTTTAATCAGTGAATAGTAAGCAGTTGTCACCACCCTGTCTATCTTCACACCGGAAGTCTTCTCCAGCCATTTGCGGTCATCATTGTCAGGTATCCTTTCGGGATCACCAAAGACAGAAAATTGCTTCAGGAAAATACTGCTGAGTCCTGTAAGTTCATGCAATATCCTTCCCGCCGCCAGATCAAGGTCCTCTTTCAGATGAATCAGATCGCCCGGAAGTTTGAATTTCTTCTGTTCTGCTGAACCGTCGATCCCTTCACAGCGTTCAGCCAGTAACACCTTAAGATGTTTACCATCAAATCCGAAGATCACGCAATCTACCGATAGCTGCGGATTAAATATGGATTCTGGTCGGTTCATGACAACAAATCTATATAAAAACGTGCCAATACACAAACTTAACGTACATTTTACGTTAAGTTTGGTGTTTTATTCTTAAACGAATAATCAATGTTATAAGTTAGGTGAACCTGATATTTTTTTTGAAGGAAGGTGCACAGTGAATTTACTGCCTTTACCGGGTTTGCTTTCCACCTCTATGCTTCCATGATTTTTTTCAATGAATTCCTGGCAGAGGATCAGCCCCAGTCCAGTACCTTCTTCACCAGACGTGCCTTTTTTGCTTTGCACTGAGTCTATTTGAAAGAGATTCTTCAGGGTTTCATCATCCATGCCAATTCCGTTATCCTCTATTTGAATAGATACATATTCCCGCTCTTCGGTTGCGGAAAAAATGACCTTGCCTCCATCTTCAGTGAATTTTATTGCATTCCCAAGAATATTCCGTAATACGGTATTGATCATATTCCTGTCAGCGAATACATTGACATTATCCCCAATGTTATTGATCAATTCGATGTTTTTGGTTGTTGTCCGTGCCTGTTGTAATGTGACCACCTCATCAAACAGCGCTTTAATGTTGATAAGCGACGGATCTGAC
>JAGYMF010000133.1 GCA_018400695.1 Bacteroidales bacterium
GATCCCCTGGGGATCATTCACCTGCTTGCCCCGTGGCTGCGGACCTTCATCGGTCGGGTCCCACACACACACGGTAAGCGTCTGTACACCTTTCGCATTCAAAAAAGGCTGAATATCAAAATAGAACGGTGTATAGCCCCCTTCATGACTTCCAATCAGGATCCCGTTGATCCATACCTCGGTACGCCAGTCCACCGCGCCAAAATGCAGCAGCATTTTTTCAGATTTCCAGCTGCGCGGCACCTCGAAGGTCCGCTGGTACCAGATCACAGAGTCTTTACTGACCCGCTCCTGCACGCCACTCAAACTTGATTCAATGGCAAAGGGCACAAGGATCTTACCGGAAAAAGCTGCAGGCTTAGGTGCCTCCACTGGTGTAAGCGCATAATTCCACAATCCATTCAGGTTCTGCCACTGGTCACGCTCCATAATAGGACGTGGATATTCAGGCCACACATTGCCAGGATCCAGGTCCTCTCCCCAACTGGTCTTTATACGGTCACCTGCAGGTTCCCACTGGGCTGTTACCGATACAACCAAAAAAGAAAAAATAGCCAATACAAAAATCGTTCGCCTTCTCATATTTAAAAATTTTAATTCAGACTGTTCGCAAAATAGTAATAATGCAATTATCTCCCCCCCCTTCCCGGCAAAAAATGCGCAGATAACAACAATAATTGGCAAAATACTGTAAAATCACAATACGGTCATAGCTTCTTGGGCTCTTATCAGAATCAAAACCAGAAGCAATCAGACAACATGCTTTTTAAAAACCGGTCAGGTCGGTGCAATTCTTCGGGATGACTTTATCCTGAATCTTTCTGGTTCAGCCTGTAAAGATTTGGAGACTGACCCCGTAGTTCTTTAAACTTTTTATTGAAATAGGTCAATGAGTTATAGCCGCTCTCGTAGGCAATTTGAGAAACAGAGTACGCTGTACCTGTTAAAAGTTTAGAGGCAAAATCCACCCGTATTTCATTCAAATATTCTGAAAATGTCTGACCGGTATGAGATTTGAAGAACCGGGCAAATGAAGATTCATTCATACAGGCAATATCGGCAGCTTTCTTTAAGGAGATATCCTGTTCAAAATTTTCCATAATACATTCGTGTACACGGTTGATCCTGGTTGATTTTGAATAAAACCGGGTATCCAGGTATGTTTCAGTCGTCAGAGGATCAAGTTCACATTTGGTGATAAGCTCGAGAATATGGAGCAGCCCGGTAAAACGGTGTATACCACTTTTGCCAGGCATTCGATTTATCATACTGATCACCTCGTCCCTGCAATAACCCTTAATGCTAAGTCCCCTTTTTGAAAACTTCAAAAGTTCATAAATGCTGTTCAATTCAGGTGTTCGCATAAAAATTTCACCGAAAAATATAGGGTCAAACTGTATGAAAATTGAACTGCATTGTTTTTTTGTTTCCGGTTCATAGAAAACCGGATCGGAGATCCATGCGTGTGGTAAGTTTCCTCCGAGCAAGACAAGATCTCCTGTTGTAAAGGAATTCACAGAATCTCCGATAAAGCGTTTTCCAAACCCTTTGGTTATAAGCAATATTTCAGCTTCAGGATGAAAATGCCAGGATCTTTTAAAATATGATTGTTCGTAGACCCCGGTTTTGAAAGAACAGTCTGTCTTCTTTTCGACTTTTTCATACACAGGGTTTCGCTTCATCAAAACAAGATTTTTATTGGGTAATGCTTATTTTTATTACAAAATGCTCTACTCGAGTAAAAAGAATTTTGTCAAACTTAAATATTATGCAAAAATAGTTAAAACATTAGCAAAAATTAAGGTTGAAACAGACGCAAGGCATTCGTAAGTTGGAAAAAAATTGATGATGACTAAAAGAGAAGTAATCAAAACCGTTCTTAACCACAGGAAACCACCCTATGTACCCTGGTCGTTCAAGTTTACTGAAGAACCCCTGGCTGCATTGCGTAAACATTTCGGTGCTGAAGATCTCGATCCTGTCCTGGGAAATCATATTCTCCTGCTAGGTAGTGACATAGGATTTTTCGATGACCTCGGCTACAACCGTTACAGGGATGTTTTCAATGTGATTTGGGACCGATCCATCGACAAAGACATTGGAAACCCGGAAGCACCACTGATTACCGAGCCTGATCTATCCAGATATTCCTTCCCTGATCCGCATGACCCCAGGTTCTTTGAAAATATTGAACCCCTTGTTTCAGCCAAACCAGATATGTTCAGGCTGTTTCAGATCGGCTTTTCACTTTATGAACGTGCATGGGCACTTCGGGGAATAGAAAACCTGTTGATGGATTTCCTGGTGAATCCTGAATTTGTACATCAGCTCTTCACAGCAATTACCGACTATAACATAAGCCAGGTAAAGAAGGCCCTTGAATATGACATAGACGCAGTCTATTTTGGAGATGACTGGGGCCAGCAACAAGGATTGATCATGGGGGCCGACACATGGAATACCTTCATCTATCCGCAGCTGAAACGAATGTACCGCGTAGTCAAGGATGCCGGCAAATATGTAATGATACACTCTTGCGGTGATGTAGATGAACTGTTTCCTGCCCTTATCAGGGCCGGACTCGACTGTTTTAATCCATTCCAGCCGGAGGTGATGGACGTTTACGCTCTTATGAAGGAATACCGCGGTAAACTCTCTTTTCATGGAGGCCTTTCCATGCAACAAACACTTCCTTTTGGTACCCCTGCAGATGTACGAAGGGAATCCCTGGAATTGATCAACCTGGGCATGGAAGGGAACTATATCTTTTCTCCTTCACACTCAGTAGAAGGAGACACCAGCCTTGAAAATATGCTGGCATTTATTGAAGTGGCAAAAAACCAGGCCGGATATCATGAATAAACATACCCCTGTGATAGAAACAGTTCCATATATCTGGTATTAAAGTTTTTATATATATGAACAGCAGCCTGGAAACCTTAGATTATCTTATATTCATCAGTTATGGCATTATAATTCTAACCGTCGGTTTATGGGTCTCACGGAAGAAAAAGTCAAAAGAACGAACAGCAGAAGACTATTTTCTTGCCGGAAAATCACTCCCCTGGTGGGCGATTGGAGCATCACTGATTGCAGCCAATATTTCAGCAGAACAATTTATCGGAATGTCAGGTTCCGGTTTTGCTATTGGTCTGGCCATGGCATCCTATGAATGGATGGCTGCGTTGACATTGATTATCGTTGCAAAATTTTTTCTGCCAATCTTTATCCGAAACAAAATCTTCACAATTCCTGGTTTTGTAGAAAAACGGTTTGGCACATCCCTTAAAACCATCCTGGCTGTATTCTGGGTAGCCCTCTATATCTTTGTAAACCTCACGTCGGTCCTTTACCTGGGCTCACTCGCCATTCATACGCTATTGGGCGTACCGGTTTTTCATGCAATAGCCGGACTCGCACTCTTTGCTGCTGCCTATTCACTTTACGGCGGATTGTCTGCTGTTGCATGGACAGATGTAATACAGGTTGTTGTGCTTATCATTGGCGGTATCATCACCTCATTCATCGCATTGGATCATGTTTCTCATGGCGAAGGGGCTCTTACCGGTTTGTTACAGATAAAAAAGGAGATTCCGGGACATTTTCACATGATCCTCGACCGATCGAATCCTCAATTCGAAAATCTTCCCGGAATAAGCGTACTTATCGGAGGATTATGGGTGGCCAATCTATACTACTGGGGCTTCAACCAGTACATTATCCAACGAAACCTCGCTGCCAAATCTCTACGGGAATCACAACGGGGAATGATCTTTGCCGGTTTCCTGAAGCTGTTCATTCCACTGATAGTTGTCATACCAGGAATCGCAGCGTATGTCCTGGTGAATGATCCGGTTTTCCTTTCCGGAACCGGCAGTGAATTATCCGGTGTAATACCTACGCTTGAACAGGCCGACAAAGCCTATCCATGGCTATTACAACTTCTTCCAACGGGGCTGAGAGGGGTTGCCATTGCAGCACTCACAGCAGCCATTGTATCATCCCTGGCCTCAATGCTGAATTCGACCTCGACTATTTTCACGATGGATATTTACCTGCCTTATATTCATAAAGAGGCAGGGAACAAAGAGATTGTCAATGTAGGACGATTATCATCATTGGTTGCACTGATCATTGCCGTCAGTATTGCACCTGCACTGGGAAATCTCGACCAGGCATTTCAATATATACAGGAGTATACCGGTATCGTCAGTCCGGGGATTCTCGCAGTATTCCTTCTGGGACTATTCTGGAAACGGGCCAGCAACAAGGCTGCTATCTGGGGAGCGATATTTTCTGTTCCCGTAGCCCTGTATCTGAAGGCAGGTGCAAAAGGCTGGTTTGATGACACATTGTTTGAAGGTTTTTTTCCGGTGATGGCATTCATGAACCAAATGGGAGTAGCAACGATCGTAACAATTCTTTTTATCATGCTCCTGAGCCATATACAAAACAAGGGAGATAATGATGCAAAAGCGATCAAGCTTAATCGAAATATGTTCCGGACAGACCACTTTTTCAATATTTCTGCTGTGATCATCATGCTGATAATGGTAGTACTGTATGTACTGTTCTGGTAAATAGTATTCCAACCATAAAAAAGAACCGGATGCTTTAAACAGCAGATAAAAACATCCGTTTTATTGCATAAGACAGGTGCTCAGTAACCCTTTCCTGTTAGCTGTTCCTCCACCTCCTCAAGGGTTTTTCCCTTGGTCTCAGGAAGTTTCTTTCGGATAAACAGGAAACCGATAAAGCAGATACCTGCATATACCCAGAAGGTGCCATGTGCCCCAAGTGCACTGTTCAGGATGGGGAAGAGAATCACCAGCAGAAAACTCCCGATCCAAAGAGCCGTGGTAGCAACGGCCATGGCTGTTCCCCTGATCTTGTTCGGGAAGATCTCCGACAGCACCACCCAGGTGATCGGGGCGAGGGTCATGGCATACACGGCAATCCCCATCAGGATGAATATCAGTGTGCTGACCCCTTTAAAATCAAAATAGTAACTCGTTCCCACCATGACATACACGATGGAAAGACCAAGCGATC
>JAGYMF010000134.1 GCA_018400695.1 Bacteroidales bacterium
CACCTATGATAAATGTATCGCATAAGGGATACGCAACAGTAATTTCTTTGAATATTGTATCATTGCCGTTGTAGTCATCGGTATCGCCATTGGGAGATTCTGTCCATAGCTTAAAATTATATGTTCCTTCTGAAGGCAAATCGTAAAGTCCTATTGCAATGCTGTCAGACGTTTCTCCTGGTGCGAGTGTACCTGTCCAGCTATAGGGAGTCTGCATGACCCCATCAACCTCCCAGGCAATGGTAGCAGAGGTAAGGGTGTGATTTGCCAAAAAATTTTCAATGGTAACGTTTACTTCCTGCTGATCCCCAATGGTATCAACAAGGGTAGGGGTTAGTAATCCGGCAACACCAATATCGTAGTCCCTTGCGTATATGGTAATATCCAGGGTGTCATTTTCATGGTTGTCATCATCATAATCATTTGGATGATAGGTCCATATTTTGAGATTATGTTTTCCTCTTGAGAAAGCTTCAGCAGCTAGTTTAAAGGACTCACTGATCTCTCCCGGGGCAAGACTGCCGGTCCAGTTATAAGGAGATTTTGGCACACCATCCATTGTCCAGCCGATATACACTTTTGTCAGTGTACTGTCGGTATCAAAATTTTTAAAGGATACATAAATATCCGTGGAGGGTTCGAAATTGCATAATGTATCAGGCGAGTCAATTGAAACAATACCAGCATCCATGTTGGCGAATGCGTATAATTCTTTTCTCACCGTATCATTTCCATGAAATTCATCGGATGCTGTTGAAGTCCACGCTTCAACAATATGTTCTCCCTGGCTGAATGTGTAGCTGCCAAGGTAAAGAGACGCTGATGTATCAGAAGCTGGCAAGTCTCCAGTCCAGTTGTATATCGTTTGCGCAACGCCATCAACTTCCCATTCAATGTTGGCTGTTGTTACCGGGTCTGTTCCCAGATTCACCATGGTTACCCAAACGTCGTAGTCTCCATAGACAAATGATTGTAATGGAGAATCAATTGCAGAAATCAGCAGGTCGACCTGGGGTGAGAAAACCTGATGAGAAGCACCCATATCGTTCCGGCTGGCATCAGGATCGTTATATTTGGGATCCGGGTCTCCTGCATCGATACATGGGGAGGCCCAGTTTAACTGGTATATGCCCTCTCCCATATTATAAAGCAGCGGATCTCCCCCGATATTATTATTTGACCCGGCATATCCTGCTTGATTTGTGAAGTTATAGGTTACGTTGCCGATACTATTGAAATCGTTTGGTGAATTGTCCAGGAAGATGGAGTTTTTTATTGAACAGTCCACCCCACGGTCATGAATCGCCCCACCGCTGGATGAGGAGTTTTCTAAAAATGTACAATTCACTATTTCAGAAGTTGATCCGGAGCCCCAGTTATAGATGGCACCTCCCCAATTGTCGTTTGTGACAGATGCGTCTGCCAGATTATCTGCAAACAGGCAATTTGTAACGTATGCTTTTGAGTCATAATTCGCCATTGCACCGCCCTGACCAGCTTTGTGGCCTATGAACTGACAATTGGAAAAGATCAGAGAGTAGCCACAAAAATAATTTGCTATTGCACCTCCTCCAGTCGCAATATTATTTTTAAAAACAACATTCTGGATTTTTACATTAGAAACATTTTTGTTGGATAATCCTCCACCCAGATCTGTTTCCGTACTGGCTGGACCGTTTGCATTTCCATGTGTAATAGTCAGGCCGTCAAGTGTGGAGTGATCAGCACCTCTGACTACATTGTAGCAGTTATCTGTGATATCATCCGGGGTGCCGATGTCGCCGCTCAAAACAGTTTCGTTGGTTTCCCAGTCTCTTTCATTAAACGCTGTTTCTGTACCGGAAAAACCTCCGAATAGGGAAACATAATTAACCAGCTGAAAAGTTTTAGACCTGGTATCGGAAGGGGCACTATTCCCTGTCTTATCTTTTGAGGGTTTGTAGTTGCCGGCAGCGATCCAGATTGAGTCACCGATATTGGCATAGTCAAGTGCAGATTGGAGGTTGGTAAATGCATTGGTCCAGGAAGAGCCATTATTTGTGCCACCCGCATCATGCTTCACATAAAACCGTGAAAGGTCATTTACAGTGACATCAATTGTTGCTGTATCATTGGTGTTATCAGCGTCTGTTTCACCGTTTGGCAGGGATGTCCAGACCTTAATTGTATGCAATCCTTCTTCAAAAGCATGGGAGCCAATGTTTATTGAAGTGATTGTTTCACCTGGAGATGCTAATCCGGTCCAGGCATACATTGTCGGGGAATTATCGTCAATTTTCCAGCCGATATCTGCTGTGGCGATTGCAGAAACACCAAAATTTTCCAGGGTGACTTCGATATCGTATTCATGTGCGTGGAATGTGCCGGAAGGTTTTGTAATTGCTGTAATGCCAGCGTCGGTGGGATAGTATTCATATAAGCCTATATCAGTATATGCAGGCGTTCCTGTGCCTGTATTTGCTACGCTGCCTTCATCCCTTCTGGCCAGACCATCAAAATCAAATTCAGGCGCCAGGTCACCATTTCCTGCATCAATACAAGGAGAGGATGCGGCAAGGTAGAAAACATCATTTTCAGGATCAATAAATTGCGGATCAGCGCTAATATTTCCATCCGATCCGGCATAGCCTGTCTGTTCGATGCAGCTATAATGCACTGGTCCCCCAATGCCATTGGTGGCTGCCTTATCTTCACCAGCGTTGCCCCAAAAAATGCAATTTGTAATGGTTGATGAACAACCCCTGTCATGCACAGCCCCCCCTGCGTTCAACGTATGATTGTTATAAATGACACAGTTATTTATGGTAGAATAGGAATCACCCCAGTTATAAATAGCCGCTCCCAGGCTCAGTGTTTCACCGAAAGCGTAATTATCTGTAAACAGACAGTTTGAAATCACAGCGCTTGTATTCCAATTGCCGATCCCCCCACCGCTTGAAGCAGTGTCGGCCCTGAAAATACAGTTTTTAATCAGTATGTTGGTACATGAGAAATTGGCTATTCCGCCACCTTCGCCGGCTTTGTTATTGATAAAGGTGCAATTGATCACAGTAATATTATCGAGGGTATCATTCCGCATGCCACCACCATGATTGTTATAATTTATTGTTCCATTTGCGTAACCATTCGTCACTATAAAGCCGTCCAGTGAAGTGTTATCGGCTCCTCTTATTACATGATAAGCAGTGTCACTACCCAGGTTGCCACTTAGAATCGTTTCATTTTCTTTCCAGTTCCGTTCACTGCGTGTTGATTCTACACCGGCAAAGCCCCCATACATAAACACATTATCCAGCATCATGAAGGTGGCGCTGGTATCACTTGCAGGGTTTCCATCTATATCTTTTGAAGGCGTGTAAGTGCCTGCTGCTACCCATATTGAATCGCCGCTAGCCGCACCGTCGAGTGCCGACTGAAGGTCGGTATAGGCATTTGACCATGACGTTCCGTCATTGGTGCCATTGGCATCAGCATGAACATAGATAATCGATTGGGCATTTAATTGTAAAGCAGTTAGTATAGCTATAATAGTCAGGGCACATCTTTTCATAGCAGTCTGGAATTTATGTTCTAAGCTTAATTTATTAAAAATATGAAATAGTTTAGTATGACCCTATTAAAACCTCCGACTTTTTCTTTTGCAGCACCGATCTGATCCATTGAATCTGGTCCAATACAGATTACAGCTCCGGTGAGTAAGGGCCTTCAGCATAAAAATCCAAAAAGGGGAATGTGGTGCATGGCTGAAGGCAGTCCGTCAGAAGACCCTAATACACGTTGAAAGTGTTGGTCCAGGTTGCGACCGTATCCCCGTTTTCGAAGGACTCTATTTTGATAAATGTTTCTTTGGTCAGGTTAATCTTTGCATCGATTTTTCCTGTTTGCAGCGCAGTAAAGATCCGGGAATCGTCTTCGAAAGAGAACTCCCCTGATTCCCAGCTTCCTATGGCACTGGAAACACTGTAGCTCCAGTATTTACCACTGATCTTAACCTTAAGATCGGCTTTTTCACCGAGGATGGCGCACAAGGAGTACGCGCCATCCGGCACGAGGTTGGTTGATACGGAGAGGATATTGGAACCGAATTCCCCGGATTCCGGATAATTGATATCATATTTTTCACTATTGTTGCATTCCGGTAACAATAATGGAAGAAGCAGGATGGAACAAATAATAAGGGTCTTTTTCATAACTGGAATATGTATTTATTATTCAGCAAACCCAAAACCTGTGTGCTATTTAAAGGTAAAAACCTCTGAATCAGTGCGGGCCGATTCCATAAGACCGGTCAGCTCGTCCACGATTTCCGGATATTCCCCGGCCCTGTTGTCTGTTTCTCCCGGGTCGTTGGCGATATTGTACAGTTCCGTGGTGGTTTTTTCCGGGTCGGTGATTTTTTATTGCCGCGAATAAATGTGTGGCCGGTATGCTGACCTGTCAGCAGGGACGATCGCGACGGTGCGCAAACTGTTGACCCGGAGTAGTGTTGTGTGAACTTCAGCCCGTTTTCGGCCAGTTTGTCGATATGCGGTGTGCTGAAAAGTTGCTGTCCGTAGCTGCTCAGGTCGCCGTATCCCAGGTCATCTGCCAGGATGTAGACAATGTTTGGCCGCAGCGGTGCTGCATCTTTTTGTTGGTTCTGACAGGCAGGTAAGAGGAGGATGATGACCGAAAGCAGGAAGGCTGTTTTTCTCATAACAATTTTGTTTTTGCATGCTGAAGAAATGTGTCTGTCCTGGTAAAAATAGGAATTTAAAACCAGAAGAGGGGGTTTAGTTGGACAATACGACATCCAACAATTTACTCAATTAACTGTTGATATGTGTATCATGGCTGAAGAAAAGACATTCCTGCAATCCGAAAAGCGCAGGTCCATCAGGGACCTGGTCAATACCCCGTTCAAAAAGGTGATGTTTGGCGTTCAGATTCTGAGCTATTTTCTTATCGTGGGATCGCCATTAATCGGTGGTGCGTTCGGTCGGTTGATGGA
>JAGYMF010000135.1 GCA_018400695.1 Bacteroidales bacterium
CAAAATTATGCCCAATTTTTTTAGAAAATAATGATCAGTGATTGCTGGTTGGGCATGGAAGATTGAAAGTAATACCACATAGATTTTCTTACTGCGCCATTAAAATTAAGATTGGCTAGTGATTGTAAATACGGACACGTTCCTTCTGCATCCCTTATGAAATTTGAATTTCATGAGTTTTTGGTACTTCACAACAGGGATGCTACCCACCATCGAGAAGCGTTTTATATTTTTATTCGAATAAAACGGTCATCTTTCGGTTTTTGAAAGATAACTGTAATGACCCCAACAATTACCTGCATCAATTGTGGTGCTGTCGTACCCAGGAATCCTCGATTAAAGAAGCAGAAATACTGTTCCGCAAAAGCGTGTCAGAAAGCAATGAGAAGGTCCTGGAAAAAGAAAGCGTACGCGAAAAACAAATCTTATCGCAGGAAGCATCTTGACATTCAGGCGACCTGGCGTGAACAACGTCCTGCATATGAATATCAGAAGCAATACCGGGAGTTGCATCCTGAGTATGTAAAACGCAATCGTGAACTTCAGCGAAAAAGGAATAAAAAGCGTCACAAAAATCATGAACCAATGATTGTAAATGGGAACTCGTTATCTCTGCAGCCCATTGGTGATGTGACATACGCGATTATTCAGGTAAAAAAACTAAAAGATTGTAAATGGGAACTCGTTCATGGATATAATGCAGGTATAATAAGGGCCAGGGAAGATTTACCCCATTATTAGGCCTTGATTGTAAATGGGAACTCGATTGCAGAGAAAAATCCTGCACTCTACATTTACCGGCACAAAAATCTAAGCCGGTGAAACCAGTAATCGAAGAGATCCCGTTATGTGAATTTGACCTGTCGCTCTCCAGTATGCGGGTGATGAATCTGGCCCGAATCGAGCAGGTGGAGCGATCCATGCATTTACATGGCCAGTTGCAGCCTGTTATTGCCCGGGTCTGTGAGCAGGGCTACCAAATCATTGATGGCTTTAAGCGCTTCTACATAGCGACTGATCTTGGTATGACAACCCTGCAGAGCCTGGTATTGGATGTTGACCAGGCCCAGGCCAGGGTCCTGATGCTGAGCTATAACCGTACACCCCAGACGATGGAGTCCTGGGAGGAGGCCCTGGTGTTGAAGGATCTTGTGGAGCGGTATGATGTGAGCCAGCGTGAATTATCCAAAATGACCGGTTACAGCCGTTCGTGGGTATCTCGGCGTCTGGGTCTGGTAAGCAAGATTGATGAAGAGGTCGCATCACAGATCAGAATGGGAGTATTATCCGGCAGCCATGCCCGCGCCTTAATGCGGTTGCCGCGCGGCAACCAGGCAGAGGTTGCCCGGGTGATCCAATCATGGGGGCTTACCAGCCGCCAGAGTGACTCCCTGGTGGATACCTACCTGGAGGCGGAAGATGAGGATGATCAACGGCAGGTTCTTGCCCATCCGGAGAGGGTTTTTAAAAGGCTCCTCCCAGAGATCGATAAAGGATGCGACCATGATCCCCGGCTCAGTGACAATGCAAATGACCTGCTAGAATCGATGACCGATCTGATCCGGTCTGTGAGGAGGCTGTATTCTGATTTAAAGGATCAAAGACTGGTAAAGTTAAATGAGATGGAAAGGACGATCATCTATCCGGGTTTTAATATGATATCGGATGTGGTAAAGGAGCTTCTGGGGCTCTTCAGTGAAATCCCTTTTGAAAAATCAAATAAACAGAAACAAGCATGAAAGACGAGAATCTGGAAAACATCGTAATCAACCTCTATGCCCGGGACTGTAGTATACGACAAATCTCCCGGCTGATGAATATCTCCCGGGTCAGGATCCGCCGGATACTGGTATCAAACACGGTTTATCGTGATACCACCCAAAAAGAGGTGGTTAAGCCCAAAAACAAACGGCTGAGCAAGCTGGATCCATACAAACCATATATTGGTGAGTTATTGGAAAAATACTCTGATATCACGGGACAACGCATCTATGAACTGCTTATGGAAAAGGGTTTTGACGGGAAGATTACCATCCTTCGCGATTACCTGAAAACAATCCGGCAGGTGGTATCAAAAACGCCGTTAAAGATGGTAGAAACGGACCCGGGCCAACTGGCCGCTCATGACTGGAGTGATTACAATATCACTTTTACAACAGGAGAGAAGAGAAAAGTCACTTTTTTCAGCTTCATCCTTTGTTACTCCCGCCGGCAATACGTCTCTGTGGTGGAAGACAAGAAGCAGAAGACTCTTTTCCGGGAGCTTAACTCGGCTTTTATCTACATGGACGGGGTCACCCTGGAGGTCCGTGGTGATAACCAGAAGCCATGCGTGGATCACTGGGAAGGTGGTCAACCCATATTCAATCCTACCTATCTTCGTTTTGCATCCCACTACCGTTTTCGTCCCCGTACAATTACACCATACAAACCTCACGAGAATCTGAAAATAGAAAGGCCTTTCTATTACCTGGAGCGCAGCTTCCTGAAGGGCCGTCAGTTCAGGGACCTGGAGGATCTCAAGGAGCAGCTTCGCCGGTGGCTGATTGAAGTAAACGATGTCCGTATCCACGGCACGACAAAAAGAAGGCCCATTGATATGTACATCGAGGAGCAGCCCTTTCTGCAGCCCCTTCCGGCCATCCACTTCGATACCTCTGATGTGGTCCAGCGGGTAGTTAATCAGGAGTCATGCGTGCAGTGGAAGGAATATCTGTATACGGTGCCGAAGAAATACATGTTCGAGGTATGCACGGTGCGTGTCACAGAGGATCAGTTGATCGTCTACTCCCCATCGGGAGAGCAACTGGTGGTTCATCCACTGGCCAAACCGGGTCAGAAGGAGAGGTATGTGGGGCTGCCTGAAAACCCCCGGAATAAGCCCACTATGGACATTGGTGATGTGATATCCCGTCTGGTAAGCTTTGGTCCTGAAATGGCCCGGTATATCGAACTTATAAAACAGTATAAAGGAAAATCCTGGGGGCATCAACTGAGGAGGTTGCTGGCCTTAAAGGTAAACTACCGTACCGAGGATATCATGGTGGCCGTTCGCAGGGCAATGAAGTATAAGGTCTTTGATGCAGGGACCGTTGAAAGCTTCCTGGAAAACAACTCAGAACCCCGCTACAGTATCAAACTCTCTTTCAAACCTCGCAACAGCAGTGATTATGGCAAGTAACACACCGAATCAGTCGCAGAAACAGATCGAGCAGTTCATTGATAACTGCGACTATCTCGGATTAAAAAATCTGGCTCAGGAATACCAGAAGATCGTTGAAAAAGCCGGAAGGGACACTGTCGGATATTACGAGTTTATCCGTGAAATCGTTCAGGCAGAGGCAGCAGTAAAACGAAAAAGACGCACCGATTATCTCCTCCAAAAAAGTCGAATGCCCAAACCATTAAAGATGATCGCAGGCTATGACTTTGACTTTCAGCCAAGGCTGGACCGCAGGTTGGTGATGGATCTGGCCACACTTGAGTTCCTTGCCAGAAGGGAATCAGTACTTTTTATCGGAGATGTTGGAACCGGTAAATCACACCTGGCACAAAGTCTTGGCATGACGGCTTGTCAGAATGGATACAGAACCTATTACACCACATGCAGTGATTTGATTAATGATCTGAAAGATGGCGCATATGATAATACACTGAAAAAGAGGATTAAAAAATACATTAACCCTGATCTGCTTTTGATCGATGAAATGGGCCATGATCGTCTCGAACTAGAAACAGTCAAAGAGGCCCATTTGCTTTTTAAGGTGATTGATCAGCGGTACAATAATGACAAATCTCTGATCTTTACAACCAATATCAACGAGGAGGACTGGGCAGAGTTCCTGGGTGATCCGATATCGACCTCAGCCATACTGGATAGAATCTTCCATCACTCAGTTATTGTGGAAATCCGTGGTCCCAGCTACCGAAAATACCAAAGTGAATTATTGCAGAAAAAATATGGCGCAAAGAGAAAAGATGAAAAGAAACCGGGGTAGTGAGACCTCATTCAATCTGCAAGGTGTTGACCATATGGTTGGCACCTTTTTTTATTGGTGAACAAAGTGTCCGTTTTATGCAGGAATCACTGTCCGGAATGAACAGGAATAAACTTAAATTATTGTATTTGTGGATAATAGGTGGTAGACTTTGCTCCGGAATTAGTTGTACATATTACTCCGGGGTTGTTGCCCGTTCCAAATCAAAATAAGAGCCATTGAGTTACCACCGGAGTAAACAAAAAATCGAGGTTCTGAACCTCACAGTACATCAACAACTCAGAAGGGTGGTATCATTTTGTTCTGTTTACTGGTACTGTTTTATATCCCTGTTATAAGTACCTGAGGAGGTAATTGATAAAAATTATTGAATAAACGATATCCGGGGTACCTGAACACTTCTCTCGAAAAGATGAAAAGTTTCAAAAATCTGAGGTTTGCTCTTTACAATTCTGAAATTATGGTGTATACTTTTCATATTGTGTCTCGCAACAATACACACATAAAAGAATTTTGACCCCTTTCGATGAAGTGAAGTTGCGAGCACTGATTTGATTGGGGTTTTTTCATTACAGTTACATGAATAAAATATTTTCCCATTTCCATTATCCGGAAAAACAACCGAAAACCACCGAACTCAATGTTCACAGGTTTGATAATTCCCTCATCAAATCTGTCTTTGATCATGAATGTTCAAGTCCCCGCCAGTGTTAATGTAAAAAAGATTGTTTCTGATTTAAACTTATCTCCTACACGTTCAGAAAACCTAAAGAATCAGATTTATTATTTTCTTTCCCGAATTGTCTCCACCAATGACAATTACCATCTAAATGAGAAAACCAATGGGTTTAGGAAAATCTCGTCGGTAATCATGAAAGATATAATGGGTTATAATAATTATTATTTGATACTAGACCTTCTTCTGGATCCATTAGATCCAATCATTGAGACTGATAATTCCTGGCGGAATTCTCAGGGATC
>JAGYMF010000136.1 GCA_018400695.1 Bacteroidales bacterium
ACGTCTACCGACAGGTCATCAACTACCTGACCCCCTAAACCCCCAACCCTCTCAACTCTCAACTCTAAACTCTAAACTCTAAACTCTAAACTCTCAACTCATTAAACTCTCAACTCATTAAACTCTCAACTCCACTAAACTCTCAACCCCCTAAACCCTCAACTCCATTCAACCCTCAACCCCCTAAACTCTCAACTCTCTAAACTTTCAACTCTCTAAACTTTCAACTCCTCCACTCTCAACCCCTGTTGATACTTTTTAAACAGGCCGGCAAAAAACTGGCAGTAAAATTCGTATCTTGTGACACAGTGTTCATTATTAACCTGTTGTAAAGATGATGTCAAATTTCTTCCGTACCCTGCCGTTGCAGCTGCTCCTGCTTCTCCCTGCTTTCAGCACCTATGCGCAGGATACTGAGACGGGTTATGAGCCTCATTCCCGTATCCTCTTTATCTTCGACGCATCGTACAGCATGTCAGGGCCATGGGAGGGCGATTCGAAGATCAATATTGCCAGGCGGATTCTTGTAGAGATGGTGGACAGCCTGCAGAACCTGGAGAATGTGGAGATGGCGCTACGGGTTTACGGCCACCAGAGTCCCGTTCCTCCCCAGGATTGCAGTGATACCAAGCTGGAAGTTCCCTTTGCCCCCAACAATGCATCCAGGATACGCCAAAAGCTGCGGTACCTCTCACCCAAGGGCACAACTCCCATTGCCGGATCACTGGAGCAGGCGGCGGATGACTTCCCACCTTGTCCCACATGCAGGAATATTATTATCCTGCTTACAGATGGGGTGGAGGCATGTGACGGCGATCCATGCGAGGTATCTCTGGAGCTTCAGAAAAAGGGAATCACACTCCGCCCCTTCGTGATCGGTATCGGCAATGATCCGGGATTCAAAGAGACATTTGGCTGCCTGGGGCATTACTATGAAGCGCCAGGTGAGGCGCAGTTCCGCCATGCCATGAAGGTCGTGATCACGCATGCCCTGAACACCACGAGTGCACAGATCAACCTGATCGACAGTGAGGGGAATCCAAGCGAAACCGATATTGCCATCCTCCTGTACGACCAGTTCTCCGGCAAAGTAAGATACAACATGGTCCATACGCTGAATGGCAAAGGGAATCCCGACACCCTCTCGCTGGACCAGCTCAGTACTTATGAAGTGGCTGCCATGACTATTCCCCCGGCCTTTACAGATTCCGTCATGCTGATCGCAGGAAAACATAACCATATCGGCATCGATGCTCCGCAGGGGTACCTGCTCATCAGGAGCGCCAAAGGAAATACCTATAAAAACGAAAAGATCCTTATAAAACGTGCAAACCACCCAAAAACGATCAATATCCAGCACATGGGGACCAGTGAGAAATACCTGGTGGGAAAGTACGACCTGGAGATCCCTGTCTATCCGTTAATCTTTCTTGAAGATGTTGAAATTCGTCAGAGCTACACCACCTCCGTCGAGATCCCCGAACCGGGAATGGTACATATCTCCTCCAGGAAACCAGGGTATGGAGCGATCTTCAGGATAACAGAAAATATGGATCAGAAATGGGTACTGAATATCCGGTCGGGCGTAAGCAGGCAGGATTATTACTTGCAGCCCGGAACTTACAGGATCGTATTCAGACAGGAGGAGCTCAGGTCGACCGATCAGACCCAGGTCCGGGACTTCTCGATACGGTCGGGGCTGACAGAGCTGGTGGAGTTTAACTGAACTGTTAAACCATTTCGAAAAAATATACTCTAACAGCCAAGAGGAATCAACAATGCCAGAAGCATCTGACAGGGAAATTATAGAAAAATTCGGTGATGAAGCGCAACGTGAGGCTGCATTCGGCCTCCTGGTAGAGAAATACCAGGAGCGGTTATATTTCCACTGCCGCCGCATCGTGATCGGTCATGACGATGCCGATGATGCCCTGCAGAACACTTTCATCAAGGTGTGGAAAAACCTGGGACAGTTCCGGGCAGAGTCGGGCCTCTATACATGGCTCTTCAGGATCGCTACCAATGAATCGCTAAGCCTGATAAAAACACGCAAAAAGCACCAGCTGGGTAATGGTGATCAGGCAGTTGAAAACCGGCTGGCCGACAACCTGGAGACCGATCCCTGGTTCGATGGTGATGCGGCGCAGCTCCTGTTGCAGAAGGCGATCCTTGCCCTTCCGGAGAAGCAGCGGGTGGTCTTCAATCTGAAATATTTTGAAGAGATGAAATACGAGGAGATGTCAGACATACTGGACACCTCCGTCGGAGCACTCAAGGCATCATACCACCATGCAGTGAAGAAAATAGAAAACTTTTTACGCAATGAGTAAACCTTTTTGTATTTTAATCATCCAATAAACAGGAGGTTAAACAGATGAAACAAGATAAAGACATAAAACACACCATTCCGCAGGAGCCCGGGAATCCGTTCAGGGTCCCCGATGGGTATTTTAACAACCTCCGGGAGAATGTCATGGACAGGATCCGGGCAGAAGAGACGCCGGAAATCATTTCCCACAAAAAGGAGAAGATCCACCTGCGGCCATACCTCTCCCTGGCTGCAACCATTTCCGGCCTGGCACTCATCATCTACATCCTGCTGCAGTCAATCGTTGGTAGCAGGGTCGAAGAAAACGGTCTGTACGACCTGGCGATCCTCGAAAAAACAGGCATTACAAACGACGAAGCCATGTTGATGGAGGCCTATGCCTACGAAGAGGAGAGCGCATTCAGCGACTGGGACGAGCAGGCGATGGTCTACCTCAGCAGCAATGAAGTTGACCTGATGCTCCTGCTTGAATCGAACGAATAAAACTAAAAATTATGAAACGACATACCACATTCATGCAGCCATTTCTGATCGCGCTGGTCATCAGCCTGGCAGGATCACCACTCTTCGCCCAGCCGGGCGAACATATGAAGCGGTTCAGGCAGGAACGGATGGACTTCTTCAACGAAAAGCTTGGACTCTCCGAGGATGAAGCCAAACTATTCTGGCCGGTACATGAAGACCTGCACAACAGGAACATGAAGATCAATGAGGATGAAAAGAACCTGCTGAATTACTACAACAGCAATTTCGAGGCGATGAGCGACGAAGAGATTGACGAAACCATCGAAAAGTTCCTGGACCTTCAGAAGAAACGGGTGGACAACCACCGGGAGTACCATGATAAATTCGTGGAGATCATCGGAAAGAAAAAGACCATGCGGATGTACGCCCTCGACCGGGAGTTCCGGATGCATATCCTACAGAAATTCCGCGGAGGAAATTCCAGGGGTCATGGACCCAGGGGCGGCAGGTAAAATTGCCACAACACCTGTAACCATCCCGCTACAGCAACCCCTCTTCGAGTTCGGAACCAAGCGACACATCGCGCAGAAACGCCACCGTTTCATTGATATCCTTATACATCACCTTGTCTTCGGCAATAAATTTAACCCGCTGCCGGTACTCCTGCACAAACGCCTCCAGGTAGCCGGAAGTCCTTGCCGGCCTTCTGAAATCCAGTGCCTGTGCAGCATTGTACAATTCAATCGCCAGGATCCGTTCCAGGTTCTCCATCACCTTCCAGGCCTTCACCGCCGCATTGGCACCCATACTCACATGGTCCTCCTGTCCCTGCGACGACTCAATGGAGTCGACCGACGATGGGGTACAGAGCTGCTTGTTGTGGCTCACCATCGAAGCGGCAGTATACTGCGGGATCATGAACCCGGAGTTCAAACCAGGATTGGCCACCAAAAACGGCGGCAGACCGCGTACACCAGAGAGCAGCTGGTACGTGCGCCGTTCAGAGATATTCCCCAGCTCTGAAAGTGCGATGGCCAGGTTGTCAAGTGCCAGGGCCAGCGGCTGCCCGTGGAAGTTGCCGGCGGAGATCACCAGGTCCTCCTCCGGAAAGATCGTAGGGTTATCCGTTACCGAGTTGATCTCGTTCCGGAACACATAAGCCACATATTCGATAGAATCCTTCGAAGCCCCGTGCACCTGAGGAATACACCTGAAAGAATAGGGATCCTGAACATGCGACTTATCCTGGCTCATCAGTGCGCTGTCGTCCAGCAACATCCGGATGCGCGAAGCGGTATCGATCTGTCCCTGGTGTGGCCTGATCTGCTGCACCAGTGGATGAAACGGCTCAATTCTCCCATCAAAGACATCCAGCGACAATGCCCCGATGATATCTGCCAGCTTGGAAAGTTTAAAAACGCGCAGACAAAGGTTCACGCCATAGGCACTCATGAACTGTGTTCCATTCAGCAGCGCCAGTCCCTCCTTCGATTGCAGCTCTATGGGCTCCCAGCCGAACCGCTTCAGCATCTCCTGTGAAGGGACAATCTCTCCATCCACCAACACCTCCCCCATACCGATCAACGGCAGACTCATATGTGCCAACGGCGCCAGGTCGCCCGATGCCCCCAGCGAGCCGTACTGGTATACCACCGGTGTGATCTGGTGGTTGTAAAAATCGATAAGCCGCTCCACGGTGGCAGGCTGAACGCCAGAGTTACCGTAGGAGAGCGACTGCACCTTCAGGAACAGCATCAGGCGGGTGATCTCTTCAGGAACCTGTTCTCCAACCCCACAGGCATGCGACATCACAAGGTTCTTCTGAAGCAATCCCAGGTCGTCATTCGAGATGACCTTGTCATAGAGCGAGCCAAACCCGGTATTGATCCCGTACAGGGTATCTGTACCATGCTTCATCCGCTCATCGAGGTATTCCCTGCAGCGGATAATCCTGTTCCTGCTCTCTTCCGAAAGTTCGAGGACCTTCTCCTCATTAATCAGTTCGCGGACGACCTTCCAGTCGATCACCGCCTTACTGATCTGATGTACTTTAGCCATAGTTGTTCATTTTTTGCCGTTCCTGGACAGAAGCACCGGGCAGAAAAACACCGCACCATGTTCCACCGGATAAAACCAGAT
>JAGYMF010000137.1 GCA_018400695.1 Bacteroidales bacterium
ATATATTAGGTAGTTAAATAAAGAATTTATACCAATGAAAATTTTCTTGTCTGAGGCAGTAAGAGAGATCGATAATTACACAATTGAAAACGAGCCGATCTCCTCCATCAACCTGATGGAACGTGCGGCCTTAAGTCTGAAGGATTGGTTTGTACGCCATTACAGGGTAAATCGCAGGGTGGTTGTGCTGGCCGGTCCGGGTAACAATGGGGGAGATGCCATGGCCCTTGCCAGGTTGCTGGCTGTGCGCCAGTACAGGGTTGAATGTTTCCTGGTCAGCTCCTCAGGAAAGCTTTCCCCTGACGGAAAGGAGAACCTGAAGCGGCTGAAAGATACGGGACTGGTAACCATCAGGAACCTGAGTGATGTCCAATCACTACCTGCTTTGTTGGAGGGGGATGTTGTTATCGACGGACTGTTTGGTTCTGGTCTGACCAGGCCTGTGGAAGGTCTTTATCTTGATGTAATTCGACATGTCAACGATTCTGCAGCTGAGGTGGTCGCAGTGGATATTCCCAGTGGACTGTTCGGGGAAGACAATACGGAAAATGATGTTCATTCAGTGATTCAGGCAGATTTTACCCTGACATTTCAATTTCCTTTTCTCTCTTTTTTCTTTTCTGAGAACGAAATGTTTACTGGAGAATGGATCGTAATGGATATCGGCCTGCATCCTGATATTATCGGGAAGATAGAGACGCGATATTCAATGCTCACCAGGGGCAGGATCGCCGGATTGTTGCCTGAAAGATCCCGGTTTGCACATAAGGGGGTATTTGGCCATGCATTGGCGGTCGCAGGATCTTCAGGAATGATGGGAGCAGCCCTGCTCACTGGTAAGGCAGCACTCAGAAGCGGTGCCGGGCTGGTTACCCTGCATGTGCCGGCATCGGGGTTCAGGGTGGTGCAGACAGCCTTCCCGGAGGCGATTGTTAGTATAGATAGTGATGAACATGTGTTTAGTGTACTAAATGATTTAGAGAAGTATACTGCTGTGGCAGTCGGCCCTGGACTGGGAAATCATGATAGAAGCCGTTTAGGATTGCAAAAGCTTCTGAAAAATGTCAACGTACCCCTGGTTATAGATGCTGATGCACTTAATATGATTGCTGCAAACAGAGAATTGCTTTCTTATCTGCCAGAGGGAAGTATACTGACACCCCATCCGCTGGAGTTTGACCGGCTGGCAGGTGGTTCGCCTGATGGGTGGAGCAGGCATCTGGAACAGATCGCATTTTCGTTAAAATACCGTGTGACGGTGGTGCTGAAAGGTGCAAACACTTCGATCTCTTTTCCTGATGGTTCCTGTGTTTTTAATACAACCGGTAATCCGGGAATGGCTACAGGAGGAAGTGGAGATGTGTTGACCGGAATTGTTTTATCTTTACTGGCACAACGACTGTCACCCGAAAATGCCGCAATGGCAGGAGTATATCTTCATGGAATGGCAGGCGATAAGGCTGCGGAAAAATATGGAGAGGAGTCCATGATCGCAGGTGATATTATCCGTTGCCTGGGAGATGCATTCCGATTGGTTAAATCCATGCCTTTTTTGCATGAGGGCAGGAGTGGGGGCGTCTTTCAGTAATGCAATGATACAGTTCTTTTAATTAAAGATAATAATGCGCAAACCAATGAGAAATAGTTATCTGTTTATTGTAGTGCTCCTGCTGCTAATGGTTGGATGTACAACGCCCGGTCGCCTCGTCGTCACTGAACTTGGATATGAACCGACGGAAATTACAGAATCCGTCATCTATGCCCTTCCTGAAACCGCTCTGAAGATCAGCCTTGGCTATCGGAAGGATGTTTTTATTCCTGGTCCTTATGCCGATTATGCCCAGCGCCTTCTGGGGATCAATGGGGTGCAGAAAAGAAGGTCGGAGTCTTATTTGCTTAAGGATGCAGAGATAGCGGAATCGGTCGAACCCGGGAAAGCGCTTTATGCTGTCAGTTGTGTTGGTTGTGAACTTGACATGGAACCCCTGGAGCGGGCCGCTTCCCATAAGCTGATATTGCTTGGGAATTTTTCCACGAGCACAGATATCAAGGTTCCGGCAACAGCCTCCGGAACCAGCGATATCCATTTTAAGGACGTCACTATGGAGTCCAATGTGGAGTACCGTGAACACACCATCTACAAGACACTGATCACTGACACCTCTTTTGTACGTGTACCTGTAACGAGTCAGCAGATGGAGAAAAAGACCCTGGAAAAGAAAGCAGAAGAGGCGGCGAAACTAATTTTGGAGATTAGGTCTGACAGGTATTACCTGGCGGCAGGAATGGTCGATCCTATGGCAGATAATTTCGAGCTTGAAACGGCAATTAGTGAGCTTTACAAGTTGGAAGAGGAATACCTGTCACTGTTTATTGGGAAATCTTTTTCAGAAGATTTTTCCAGGGAATATTTTATTATTCCAGAAGGAGGAATTGAAAAGGAGCGTTTTATTCTCGATCGTTTTTCGGCTGACAAAGGAATGGTCTCGGAAGGGGGAGATGTAATCGAACTGATGATCGAACCATCCGGCCAATCAAATAGATACAAAAATCTGCTCCCACAGGCTCCGGAAACAGATATCTCCAACAGGTTATACTATAGGATCCCGGAAGTTTGTAATGTGCTTATTGAGCATGCTGGTAAGCCATTGTACCGAAAGAGGATAAGCATGTATCAGGCCGGAGCACTGGTGAACACAGCCATGGGTATGGACAGCCATAATCGTAAATGACAGGTCAGATTTTAGTAACGCTGAGTACCCGTGCCTGCTGACGGTCGGTTGTGGATATGTGGAAAAAATAGACTCCGTAGCTGTAATCTGCCATGTCAAAAGGGATCACATCTCCAGGAAATACCTGCTTGTATTGTTTCTGGAGCAATAACTTGCCGTTTACATCCTGTATCTCTACCAGGAAATCAGTCGGTTCCGGCACATCGAACTGTAGCCGGAGAAGTCTCTTTACCGGGTTCGGATAGATGGCAATCTGCCACCTGATTGGCTCCGTAACGAATCCGGTATTGTCCTGATAGGTCTGCTGAAAACCTTGCGTCAGCAAAAAATTGTCACCCTGCAGGGATGAGACAGCTACCTCCCCAAGGGTCCATGATAAACGTATGCCTTCTGCTTCGGAATAATTACCGGCAGATGAGATAACGGTTGGTGATAGTTCGACAGACTGCGAAATAAGGAGCTGTCCGCTGATCAGTAATGCAGAAAGAAGGATAAGTGTTTTTTTCATGGTACCGGTATTTCTTCAAATTTCTAAAAAAACTAGATCAAATTCAAAAAATGCTGATAATAAAAAACGCTACCTTAAATTATGTATGTTGTTTGTATAACAGCGTAGTTAATTTGGTTTCAATTTAAGGTATCTTGTTTTGTTCTGATAACCCGTTCCTGATACTGTTGCTATAATAACACGGAGCCGGACTGTTTGGTTGCAGCCCGGCCCTGTTTTTGACGAACAAAACTCTATTGTCGGCTATTATTTTGCCGGAATTTCTTCCAGTAGTGCGACAAGGAATTTCCAGAATTTATCCACCGTAACGATATTTACCTTTTCATCCGGCGAATGTGGAAAGCGAATGGTCGGACCAAAGGAGATCATGTCAAGGTTGGGATAAACGCCACCCAGCAGTCCGCATTCCAGTCCTGCATGAATCGCTTTGATCTCCGGCACCTTTCCGAAATCCCTGTTATAGACATCCAGGGAGGTTTTTAGTATAGGAGAATCCATATTGGGTTTCCAGCCGGGATAGGCCCCTTCCAGCGATATTTTGGCACCGATCAGCTGGTAGATTGCGGCAATGCGCCATCCGGTGGCCTCTTTTGCAGTATCTACTGAACTTCGGGTCAGACACTGCACAGAAAACTTTCCGTTCTTCAGTTCAACGATCGCGAGGTTATTGGATGTTTCCACAAGGCCCGGCATAGAAGAACTCATGCGCTCCACGCCAAAGGGGGTGATAAATACTGCGCGAATCATTTTGTATTGTTCCTCTGCATCCGCAACTTTTTTGGGCATCTCTGCCGGTTTTAATGTAAAGGACAGATCAGGTTCGGTCTCTTTGAATTCATTTTTATAGATGGTGTCGTAATGGGCTACAAAAGATTCGAATTTTTCAGCTTTGCCCCTCTCCAGAACGACCACAGCGTGCGATTCGCGCGGAATGGCATTCCGCAGGTCACCACCAGCAGCCTCAGCCAGGCGAATGCCAAAATCTGCTTCAGCCTGCATCAGGAAGCGAAACAAGATCTTATTGGCGTTGGCACGTCCAAGTGGAATATCCAAACCCGAATGTCCGCCTTTTAGCCCCTTAGCTTCAACCCTGTAAGCAGTCATCCCTTCAGGTACAGCTTCTTCACTGTAATCTTTTTCAGCGTTCACATCAATACCACCTGCACATCCAACATACATTTCACCTTCATCTTCTGAGTCCATATTGATGAGGATATCCCCATTCAGCAGACCGGGCTTCAGTCCGAAAGCACCTGTCATCCCGGTCTCCTCGTCAATGGTGAAGAGCGCCTCTACCGGACCGTGCTTCAGGCTTTTTGACTCCAGAACTGCCATGGCAGCTGCTACACCGATACCGTTGTCAGCACCTAGCGTAGTGCCATCTGCTGTTACCCATTCACCATCGATCACACATTGGATCGGATCTTTTTCAAAATCAAATGCTTTGTCGGAATTTTTCTGGGGTACCATATCGAGATGACCCTGCAGAACAACTGTTTTTCTGTTTTCCATTCCTGCTGTTGCAGGCTTCTTAATGATCACATTTCCCACTTCATCGACAATGGTTTCCAGGCCGAGATCTTCACCAAACTTCTTCATGAAAGCGATCACTGCAGCCTCTTTTTTTGAAGGTCTGGGTATCTGCGTAAGATCATAGAAATGTTTCCAGACCTCCGTT
>JAGYMF010000138.1 GCA_018400695.1 Bacteroidales bacterium
AGCACCACAGGCTGCCATGCCGCCTCCGAGAATAAGGAGGTCGGTCTCTACGTAAACAGTTTCAAAATTTGCTGCATTCATTCGTATATATCTTATTTAAAGTCTTATGATATAATTAGTTATAAACTTCGTTTTTGCTCCAGGGGATTAGTTGCCTCACATCATATTATATTTAATTATGGTGTTCGGCGAACCCTCATCGATCAGCCTAACATTTCATTCTATATATACATACATATCCTTTTGTCATTGCTCCTTTGAAAAATCTATGCCCAATGATGAGGGTTTCACTAGTTGTCTGTTTTAAATTATTTGCCTGTTCACTGCAAAAATGACAAGGCTTTTTCTATCGGTTGTTTTAATTTCAGCGGAATCGGTCAACATAGTTTCCTTGAAAATATTCTACACAATTGCAGCTACGCTCAAGCCTGCAACTGGCGAACTTGTGCACTATTTCCGGTACAGTTCCGTACCCAGGCTTTCCGGTTCTGTTCTGAGTTCCGGGCTCCGCAGGTCGCTGTCGCCTTCAGCAAAACCGCCACCAGGAACCAGCGTTCCCTCAGGAATGGTACGGATAGGGAACTTAAACCTTTTGACCTGCTTATTGCGGAACCTGACGGACCACATGATGGCATCCGTACTTCTCAGGGGCTGTACTGCGGCGCCCAGCGGCATGAAGTCGGCATATCCGCGCACCTCGATGGCCTGGTTAGGACAGATTTTCACACAGCTGTAGCACTCCCAGCACATATCAACGGCCCGGTTATAGGCTTTGTTAGAAACCTTATCCAGCACCATCAGGTCGTTTGGACAGATATACTGACAGGCGGTTTTATCCTGTGCCTTGCATCCGTCGCACTTTTCATTGATCACAAAACTCGGCATAGACTGTTCGGTTAATGTAAGGAACAAACATAGCAATTATTCCACCTTTTAAGGCTGCATATGGAATAGCGGGGGGAAATTTAGAATTGTTTTAATTATGGATCCGGAATGCTTACTCCTTTTTACGGAAGCTGGTCAGGTACTTATATTTGTCCTGCCTTTTGTTCCACCGCTCCCTGGCATACTCCTGCATGTCTGAAACAGCATCTGTCTCATCAAGGATTTCGAAACCGAGCAACGTCTCAATAATATCCTCCATGGTCACCACCCCTTGCAATCCGCCGAAATCGTCAACGATCGCCGCGATGTGTTCCTTGCGTTCAAGCAGTTCTTCCCAGACCGAAAAGATTGGTCTTGACTGGTAGGTGATAAGGATATCGCGTTTGATCTCCTTCAGCTTCAGGTCAATATTCTTTTCTGAAAGCTTTTCGAACACCGATTGCCTGAATACATAGCCAGTGATGTTGTCCATTGTTTCGCTGTACACCGGGATGCGTGAAAAATGGAGGAAATCGGCGACGGCGGGAAAATCTTTAAGCAACATCTCTTCATCGGCAGCAGCCACGACCACCCTGGGAGTCATGATCTCACGGACCTTCAGGGTCCTCAGCCGCAGGATATTCTGGATGATTTTATTTTCTTTCTCTCCAAAGATACCTTCCTCCCTGCCAATACGGGCCAGAACGGAGATCTCCTCCCTGCTGGTAGTCATCCCGGCATGGCCCCTGGAAAACATTTTTGTGAACAGTGCCGAGAGAACCACCAGGGGATAGGTTATCACGATGGTTGCCTGGATCGCCTGACCCACGAATATGATCAGTTGTTTCCAGTAGCGTGCACCGATGGTCTTGGGGATAATTTCAGAAAACACAAGGATAAGGAGTGTCAGTACGCCTGAGATCAGTCCGAAATAGATCTCACCGAAGACTTTGGTAGCCTGTGCCCCGACACCTGCAGCTCCCACCGTATGGGCAATGGTATTCAAAGAGAGGATCGCGGAAAGTGGTCTGTCGATTTTGATCTTCAGATTGATCAGCTTTCCGGCGGTCTTGCTACCCTGTTCCTGCTTAACATAGAGGTATGATGCCGGGGTCGTCAGCAGCACCGCCTCCATGATGGAACAGAGAAAAGATACGACAAGTGCGAGGAAGAGATAAACGATCAGCAATCCCATACTACAATATTTCTAACAAAGATATAAATCTATTCCGTATTCACATCCGTGTAACAGAGAAGCGTTCAGACGTTTTGCCAGACTCTGAGTGTTGACGTGGCAGCAGCCGGCAGTTGAAAATTGCTGCTACATCCATCCCATCAACCTGATGAAGTGAATTTTTAGTTTGTTTTTTACCCTCTGCCGCCATTTCCTGAAGCCACTTTTTATCGGTTTTCTCATCTGTTCAACCTCTGAAGTTTTGTTGTAATGGGGGAAAGGGACATCGGGCACTGGTTTTCCAAGGAAGCTGCAGAGGGGTTCCCACTGGTCGCCCTTTGTAAAATCCAGTATCAGCAGATCTTCCTGACGGTCGCGGAAATAGTCTATCACCCCCGCATTGTGCTGGTTATAGACCCTGATTGTATTTTCACGGTCATCTTTGGGCAGCCCCTTACCTTTTCCATAGATCCACTCATGGTGTGCAGCCCGGAGGTTTCCGATATGCTTTGAAACACTTGTATACCATGACTCCTCATCACGGATTGTCAGGATAAACTTCGATCCGGGGATCAGTTGATCCAGTTCCCTGTAGATGATATACCAGGGCGTATCCTCCATGGCGTCATAATCGCGGATGATGCGAAGGACCTTTCCATAGTTTCCCCTAAGAACCGGAATCAGGGCACGCGGTGTCGTATCTTTAACGGTATAGCCAAGAATTCTGAGGGCTTCACGCAAAGTGGAGGTGCCTGTCTTCTGAAAACCAACGCCGATAATCTTCCCCTGCATTGTATACAATTATAAATTATTGGTGCAGATGCACATCCATTTGAGGGAACGGGATATTGATCCCCTCCTTATTAAAGGAGTTGTAGACCAGTTCGTTCATATGGAAAAAGAGCGGCCAGTAATCGGCTGCGTTGACCCATGCACGGACAACAATATTCACCGAACTATCTGCCAGGCCTGCAACGGCGATAAACAGTTCCGGCTCCTTCAGTACGCGTTCATCCGCTTCCATCAACTGCCGTAAAACCTTTTTTGCAAGTTCCACATCATCGCCATAGGCAATCCCGAATGTCCATTCCACCCTGCGTTGCTCCTCGGCAGAGTAATTGATCATGGAGCTGTTTGAGAGGCCGCCATTGGGAATAATAATGATTCTTGCATCGGGTGTTTTGAGGACCGTATTAAATATCTGTACCTCCTTCACAGTACCGGAGTACCCCTGGGCCTCAATGTAATCCCCCACCCTGAATGGTTTAAAAAGTAGGATGATCACGCCACCCGCAAAATTCTGCAGGGTACCGGACAATGCCATTCCTACAGCCAGGCCGGCTGCACCCAGCACGGCAACGAAAGAGAGCATGTCAACACCAACCATTCCCAGTACACTGATAAAGAGCAGGACCCTGAGCAGTGCCCGGGTGATTGATATCAAAAATGGCTTCAATGACGAATCCATGCTTCTTTTTTCCATCATTTTTCCCATGGCGCTCATCAACTGTCTGATGACCCAGGATCCAATAAGAAGTACAAGAATAGCGCCCAGAAGTCTCGGACCGTATTCTACAAAAATTTCTGTCAGCTTGGTTAAAATTTGTTCTGTATTCATCATTGCGATTTTTTGTGATTAATCATCTGAAAAATGCTTGAGCATCTCCCTGTATGAAGAGAAGACTTTGGCGCGTGAGAGGAATCCGATATATTTTCCGTCGTCGACCACAGCGATATTGTATCTGCCGCTGCGGGAAAACTTACCGGCTACCTCTTCCATCTCTTCATTAATGTTCACCGTATATTCGGGCATAAACATCAGGTCACGGACATAGGTGTTTTCATACCGCTGAGTATCGAACATGATATGCCGGATATCGTCGAGCTTTACAATCCCTGCAAATTTATTCTCTTCATCAACCACCGGGAAGATGTTACGGTTGGACTTTGTGATCACTTTTACAAGCGCTCCGAGTGTGTCATCGGGATGTACCGTTTTGAAGTTCGTTTCAATAAGCTCATTCACATTCATCAGCAGCAGGATATTCCTGTCCTTATGGTGTGTCATCAGGTCGCCACGCCTGGCAAGCTGGATCGTGTAGACTGAATTCGACACAAAGTAGCGCGTAGTCAGGAATGAGATCGTTGACACCAGGATCAGTGGCATGAACAGTTCGTAGCCGCTGCTGATCTCAGCCACCAGGAAGATGGAGGTCAGCGGCGCATGAACCACCCCCGCGATGAGTCCAGCCATACCTACCAGCGCCATATTGGTCACCGAGACATCCACCCCCATATGGTTCAGCACGATTCCGACCAGCAGACCAATGTTAACACCGGTAAAGAGCGCTGGGGCAAAGATACCTCCGATACCTCCGGCAGCGAAGGTCAATGTCGTAGCCACCACCTTAAATCCAATAATAAGGATAAACATCAGCACCACCAGCAGAAAACTGTCCTGCCAGTTCTCATAGAGGGTTCCTTCGAACAGCTGACTGAAATTACCGGCGAGGCTGTCGTTGATCAATTCATATCCCTCTCCGTATAGTGGCGGCAAAAAAAAGATGATCACACCGAGTAATCCTCCGGCGATCAGCAATCTTTTCCATATGTTGTCAATCTTCTCAAAGATGTCAGAAAGAAAAATATAGACTTTGGTAAAATATACAGATACAAAACCGGTTATTAAACCGAGGAGCAGGTAGAAATGGATCTGGTCCATCTGGAATTTCTCTGCAACGTGGAATGAATAGAGTACATTCTGACCCAGAAACATATAGGATGTAAGGGCTGCTGTTGCAGATGCGATCAGAAGCGGGA
>JAGYMF010000139.1 GCA_018400695.1 Bacteroidales bacterium
AAAGCTTTACCTACAGTGGAGCAAAAATTTGGGGTCAAAAACTGGATGATGGCAGCTATGCGTTGCTCTATAATCCGACCAATGCAAGTGAGCGGCATCCGCTCTGTATTGCTGTTGGTGAGGATGGTCTTAATTATAACAATCTTGCAGTCGTTCATGGTGAGCTGCCAGTGAAACGCTATTGGGGGGTTGAAAAACGCCCGGGCCCGCAATATGTTAGGGGTATTGTGGAAGGAAACGGTAATCCGCCTGGCGATGACTTGTGGGTGGTTTATTCCGTCAGTAAGGAGGATATATGGATATCACGCATTCCAATACCTGCGAACCGGAATGTTCAGGGTCCGGTTAAAGATGATTTCGATCTTGTGAAAACCGGAAGATATATACCAGGTTGGAATATTTACAGTCCCCAGTGGTGCCCGGTAAAACTCGTTAAGGATCCGGAATCTGATCACAATTGCATGATGATGAAAGATGTCGATCCATACGACTATGGGAAGGCAACGCGGGTATTTGGCATTGCACCCAGGCAGAAAATCGATTTTGAACTATATGTAAAATCTAATTCTGAACCTTTCGAGATTGATGTTTGCGATTCAGCAGGAGCAAGACTTATCCAGCTTTCTATCGATGCTGATGGAAATATCAAGGCATTGGATGGGACAAAAAACTGGAAAAACATTCAGGTATTGCCTAAGGAGAAATGGATGGACATTTCTATTGATGTTGATTCTGAAAAAGGATTGTACAGCCTGGAAATGGATGGGAAATCTGTACTTAAAAAAATGCACTTTGCAGCTGGCGGACAGGCAGAAAGAATTGATTTTCGCACAGGAGAATACCGTCTTGACAGGCCCATCCAGGAATACAAGATCGGTGACCAGTCAATCCCGGGCTTTGACGAATCTGAACCCGACAGGCCAACAGGCAAGACCGTCGTTTATTTGAAGGGATTTTCTACTACAATAATGGAATAATAGCCCTGCTGATTTCAAACCGGCAGATGAAAAATAGATTTATACTACTTCCACTCTTCGTTTCGTTTAGTGTATGCATGAGCTGCCAAAATTCGGGGAATGAGGTAACTGACAGTAATTGTTTCTAAAACTAAAATATATCGAAAACATGAATCCTGTTAAATTAACCCTCATCCCGGTGGTATCTCTTATCCTGTGCTCCTGTAACCCGGGAAATCAGACACAGGGAGAGTTCAGGCTCATTCCTTCACCTCGCAGTTTCGAAATACACGGTAACAGTACTCTGGAATATGACAACCTGGAAGCCTACACCCTGGACGATGTGGAAGATCTCGTTTTACCCGGCGGGGTTCTAAGCAAACTACAAATGACGGATGATCCTTCCGGGGCGCAGATTACCGGCCGTGTCGATACAGCACTGGCAATAAAGGCAGAAGGTTACACCCTGGAAATCTCCCGGCAGAACGTGGAGATCACCGGCAAGGACCGGGCCGGGCTGATGTACGGTTTTGTGACACTGGGTCAGCTAATGGAGGATGCCAGTGAGCAGAAGGTGCCGTTGCCCCTGTGCACTATCACCGATTTCCCGGAGCTTGCCTACCGTGCCGTTCACCTGGATGTAAAGCACCACATGGAGAAGGCATCCTATTACAGGGAACTGGTCGATTGGCTGGCCAACTATAAAGTGAATGCAATCATTGCAGAGATGGAGGACAAACTGGGATATGAGCGGCACCCGGAGGTGGCCTCTCCCGATGCCATGAGCATCGTCTGGTGGAAGGAGTTAAGTGATTATGCCATGGAACGTAACATTGAGATCAGTCCGCTTATCCAGGGATTGGGACACGCCTCCTTTATACTCAAGCATAAGGCGTTTGCTCATCTTCGGGATGACCCACAGAGTGACTGGGCCTTCAACCCGCTGGATGAAGGCACCTATGCCTTGCAGTTAGACCTCTACCGGGATGCGCTGGAAGCCACACCCCATGGCAGGTTCCTGCATGTGGGAGGGGACGAGGTGCATACCACCGGCAGGGGCAGCGGTAAATCATCCCTGGAACTACAGCTGACCTGGCTGGAAAGGGTATGCGATTTCGCTGACCAGCAAGGGAGGATCCCCATTTTCTGGGATGACATGCCACTGAAGCATGCCGGGTTAGAGCGTGCCATGTACAATCCGGATCTGAACCGCCAACAGGTGGAGGAGCTGTGGGCAAAGAATGAGCATGCATTGCTGGAATTCCTGGACCGTTTCCCAAAAAACTGCATCTATATGCGATGGAACTACAGGGCCTCCCAGGCGGAGGGCAACCTCAAGGCCATGGAATGGTTCCGGGAGCATGGATTGAAGGTGATGGGGGCCACGGCAGGTCAGACCCGCTGGGTACTGATGCCCCAAAAAGAGAGCAATATAGATAACATCCGGAGCTTTGCAATATCCTCCATCGAAAAAGGACTCGGCGGACTGCTGCTCACGCTATGGGATGACGATTCGCCCCATTTTGAGCTTTACAAACGCGGCATCGTTGCATTCGCTGAATATACCTGGTCGGGGAATGCTCTGACCAAAGATGAAATCAAGGCTTCCTATCGTCACCGGGAATTCTCATTCACAATCTCTGGTGAGGAATATGAATTTATCGATCTCCTGGAGCGTCCGGTCGCCTTCTGGAACAATGCCCTGTTGGAGGATCATGACAGGAGGCGCCTTTGGAAAATGAGCCATCCACTGGAGGAGGCGGTCATTGCCCTGCCTGACAGGGAGAAAAAGGGAGCGTGGTCGGCCCGTTATGCCGGGCGGCTGGAAGAGGCCGGGAAGATGCTGGCCCTGTGTGACAGCGTGGAGCAGATTATCGTTGCTGCAAAGGATAAAGCGGTAAGGAACTCCTACCGGATGGAGGTCTACCACCAGGTCTGCCGACTGTCGCGGTTTGCCCCTGAAGCCCTGCTGGCCCTGGAGGCTTTTGACCGGTCATTAACAGCCGAACAGGAGCGTGAGGCGCTGGAAAGAATTGCCCGGCTTCCCGTTGAGTTCGAAGAGATACAGACAGAGCTTGAGCAGGTGTATATCGAGACACGCATCCTTGACAAACCCGCCAGCTATATCCTTGACCAGGACCACCACAACCACCTGGCCAATCAGAGCATCACCTTTGACTGGCAGTTCAATGCTGAACTGATGTTCCTGGATAAGATCGACCGTTGGTCTTTCTGAAAGCAGACTTGCCGAAACGGACTATTTAAACTAAGTTGCCAGTTACTTGAATCCGGGACATGGTTCCGCTCAGCAGTTTTCCCGCGGCAACCCAAAATAAGAGTCATACTTATGATTACTGCTATATTTTCATAAGATGTGCTTAATCGATTTCGCTAAATAGTATCCGGCTGATGAGAATATCCTCTTTATTCTGGCTGTATACCAGACAGATCTCGTTATCTGGCCATGTGCCATCAATATTCCACTGTGTCAGTCCCCTGTGATAGCTTACTCCGGCATCCTTAAATGTCCTTCATAGCACATTTCGGGAAATGTACTGTTCACTGACATAGGATTACTGAAGGTGATGCCGTCTTAACTGGTAACGATAAGCAAAGGCCACCTGTTATCAGGATGTGGATTATATACCAACGCATAACTGCCATCGGAAGTGGCCTGTCCCCAGACTTTACCACCGCCTGTTATCAGGGATTTTGGCATGATGGGCTGCTCCCAGGTTCGACTTCCGTCTGAAGAGGTGGTAACCCTCCGAAATTTGGAGTTTGCAACAAGGGTCCCATCCTTCCGCTTAAAAAAGCACATCCTGCCCTTCTCTAAAGCTAATCTCCACACTGTCTCTTTCCAGACCAGCGTCTGCATCTAATAATATCTTCCCGTCGAGATGGATTTCCAAATTCTGATTTGACAAAAGGTAAAATATGCCTTTCCCGGTGAACGGAGCGCTCAGATAACCTTCATATTGACCAGACCAACTGCTGTCCCGCGTACTTTTACTAACCTGTGTAAGCTTCAGGTTCTCAAGAATTTCAGGTTCGTTGATTTATACCACCCCCCGATCAGACCCTGGTATTTCTGTTCACTTTTCACAAGAATGAGCCTGTCTTATTTAAGCATATGAACCTGTATCATTTTTATGTGCTTTAATGCTGCCTTTGGATAGTATCAAACAATAGGAAAATAGTTGTAGCCTTTTAGCACTCAGAGTAAGATATTAGACAACATGAAATTCATACATACTGTCGAATTACCTTTTATGCTGTTGTATACTTCTTACGGCCAGAAACCTTGCGAGGAACACCTGATGATGAAAAGATTTGAAAAAACCTGGGATGATCTGGAATCGTGGGAAAAGCGCGCAAATATGATCAAAAACGTGATCATCGAAGTTATGCCGATGGATCAGAAGACATGGTTAATTTAGCACTAACTATACAGAAAGGTTTATTAGACATACTTCCTAAAGATAAACTGAGTGTTTACACGAAGGAGCATCCAATTCCTGACGATGCAATCTTAAGGGATCAAGCTGAAATGGTATATCTTGATATTGGTGATAAACAAAATAATGAATATGATTAATCAGGCCGAGAAAAACCGCAGAGGCTTTATCAGAAAAGGCCTTCTTATTACAACAGTTGCTTTAATGGCATTTCCTAATTGTATCAGCGAAAACAATGGAGTTTCGTGGGATCAGGAGATTGTGGTTCGTGACAACCCTTTCAGCTACGATATGGGATATCCCCAATTATTGCAAAATGACAAAGGTGAATTGGTAGCGCTGTATTACATCTCCTCCGAAGAAACTCCTCAATCCTACA
>JAGYMF010000014.1 GCA_018400695.1 Bacteroidales bacterium
TCTACAAGTACAACATTGAAGAAAACCTTTCGGAAGTATTCTACAGAACCGATATTGATTTTGACAGTGACGCCTACGAAACCAGGCAGGTTTTCTTTGAAAGCAAGGACGGTACCAGGGTGCCAATGTTCATCGTGCACAAGAAAAACCTCCGGCTGAATGGCAAGAATCCTACCATACTCTATGGCTATGGCGGATTCAATATTACCTATACACCCTCATTTTCATCGTCCCGAACCGTGTGGCTGGAGCAGGGAGGCATCTACGCCCTCGCCAATATCCGCGGCGGTGGCGAATATGGCGAAGAGTGGCATAAGGCCGGAACAATCCTCAATAAACAGAATGTATTTGACGATTTTATCGCTGCAGCAGAATACCTGATCGATGAAAAATATACCTCTCCGGAAAAACTGGGTATCCTTGGAGGCTCAAATGGCGGACTGTTGGTAGGGGCGGTAACGAATCAACGACCTGAACTTTTTGCGGCTGCTATCCCTGCTGTTGGCGTAATGGATATGCTCAGATTCCATAAATTTACGATCGGAAGATACTGGACCACAGATTACGGTTCATCCGATGACCCTGAGCAGTTCGATTATATCTACAGATACTCACCGCTGCATAATATCAGTAAAGAAAAGGAATACCCTGCTGTAATGGTGACTACGGCAGACCACGATGACAGGGTGGTGCCGGCTCACTCATTCAAATACATTGCTGCACTACAGGAAAAATATACCGGCAACAATCCAGTTATTATCAGAATTGAAACTGATGCAGGACACGGAGCAGGAAAACCAACATCAAAATATATCGAAGAGCAGGCTGACCAATTCGCTTTCTATTGGTATAACATGGGGTTTGAACCCACTTTTTAGATGCAGTATAGAATATTTGGATAAAAAACCTGCCCCGATCGTAAAACCCGGGACAGGTTTTTTTATTTTTACATGCTGTTTCTGCTAAAACCTGAAAGTGGATTTTAACTATATCGTCATAGAAGGAAATATCGGTGCCGGAAAGACATCACTTGCCACAAAACTGGCTAAAGAAACCAATTCGAAACTGATACTGGAACAGTTTGCGGAAAACCCCTTTCTCCCAAAATTCTACAAAGAACCGGAAAGATATGCATTCCCGGTGGAACTCACATTTCTGGCTGACCGGTACCAGCAACTGAAAAATGAAATCAATCCGAGAGACCTTTTTCAATCAAAAACCATCAGCGATTATTACTTTGTCAAATCATTGATATTCAGTCGTAAGACCCTGAAAGACGATGAATATTCCCTTTATAAGAGGCTGTTCGACATTATACAGCAACAACTCACCAAACCGGACATCTATGTTTACCTCCATGTAACGCCGGAACGGTTGCTTAAAAATATCAGGATGAGGGGAAGAAGTTACGAGCTTGATATCAGTTTAGAATACCTGGAGCAAATCCAGAAGAGCTATTTCGAATTTATCAAATCACACCCTGAAATGACATTTCTTGTGATCGATGCCAATAACCTGGATTTTATTCAGAATACACATGACTATCTTAAAGTAAAAAATGCTATTTTAGAGCAGAAATATGAACCCGGAATGAACATGGCAATATTGTAGAATAACCTTGTAATTGCTTATTTATTTTAATTTTACCAAAAACATTAGTAAGTTTGTATTCCGAAAGTACACTTGATCAAACAATTTAAAATAACAAATAACCAGATCGCTATGAAAAAATTTAGAAACTCCGCGCTTATTATTCTTGCAGCAGCTGTTCTCAGCAGTTGCGGCGGCCTTAACAAGATGGTCAGTGATGCTGACCTTGTGGCCTATAAGGTAACTCCAGAAGTCCTTGAAATGCACGGTGGCGAAGTTGATGTAGCCGTTGAAGTAACATACCCTGCAAAATACTTCAACAAAAAGGCCATTCTAACCATGACCCCTGTCGTAGTATATGAAGGTGGAGAAACTGAACTCAAAAAGATCGTTGTACAGGGCGAAGATGTTACAGAAAATAATAAGGTGATTAATTTTACAACCGGAGGGAAAGAAAAAGTATCTGATTCTTTCGAGTATTCAACGGATATGATGCTCTCTGAACTGTTCGTGAGAATTACCGCAGAAGCCAAAGGAAAAAGTGTGCAGTTCGAGGACATTAAACTGGCAGACGGTATTATCGCTACTCCTGACCTCGTTGCCCTGAATCCCAATGTGCTCACTTTTAGTGACAAGTTTGAAAGAATCGTTCCCGATGAGTATGTTACAGATATCAAATATGTGATCAACAGGGCAGACGTCCGCAGATCCGAAACAAAAAAAGATGAAGTAGTCGGCATGGCCGAATTTTTGAAAAAAACGGATGAAAATGAGAGAATTGAGTTGAAAAAACTTGAAATCTCTGCCTATGCTTCACCTGACGGAGAACTTGATTTTAATGATAAGCTCTCACAAAAACGTCAAAAGTCGGCAGACAAATACCTGCAGAGTACGCTAAAAGGAGCCAAAGTTGATGTAGCTGACGAACTTTTCTCATTGCTTGCAACTCCAGAGGACTGGGAAGGCTTCAAAAAACTGATGGAAGCATCTGACATTCAGGATAAGGAGATGATTCTTCGTGTTCTTAGCATGCATTCTGATCCTGAAGTACGCGAACAGGAGATCAGGAATATCACTGCAGCATTCGAAGAGATCAAGGATAAAATTCTTCCCGACCTCAGAAGATCAAAATTCACAGTTTCAGTTGAAAAGATCGGTTGGAGCGATGATGAGTTAAAAGCACACTGGAATGAAGGAACTGCAGAACTCAACCTGGAGGAACTTCTTTATACTGCTAAACTGTTTGAAGATCTGGACCAGAAAGCAGCAATCTATAAAAAAGCCATCGAAGTTTCACCGAAATGCATGCGTGCACACAACAATATGGGTTGGGTACTGTTCAACCAGGGAGATTATGATGGTGCCGAAGCGTCCTTCTCAACAGCCAAGGACATGGCGGATAGTGATATCGTGAACAACAACCTTGGTGCAGTTGCGCTTATGAACAATGATGTTGAAAAGGCTTCTGAACTCTTTACATCTGCTCTCGGTGCCGGTCCGGATGTGAATTATAACCTCGGAATCATCAATGTTATCAATGGTGAATATAGCAAGGCCCTTAACTATTTTGGTAGCGCGGATTCATTTAACAAAGCACTGGCCCTCTACCTGAATAAAAATGATGAAATGGGCTTCAGGACTGTAGTTAACCTTACAGATGAATCAGCACAGCAATACTATCTGGTAGCTGTTATTGCAGCCTTCCAGAAAAAGGATGATGTTGCACTCGAAAACCTGAAGGTAGCTGTTTCCAAAGATGCTTCCCTGAAGGAGAGAGCTAAAAAGGATATTGAATTTGCAGCACTCTTTAACAATGCTGAGTTCAAATCCATTGTAGAATAATAAAATACCTGGTAAAATCCAGACAAAAGGGGCTGCAAAATTGCAGCCCCTTTTTTTTGCATTCTTAAAACGATTTGGTCTGTTAAATAATGCGGCTTCTCATCCTGCTGAAAAATTCCCAGAGTATGATGCCTACCGACACAGAAATATTCAGCGAGTGCTTTGTTCCAAACTGGGGTATCTCAATGCAATAATCGCTATAATCCACCACTTCCTGTTCCACTCCACGGATTTCGTGGCCAAAAATGAGCGCATACTTCTTCTCAAGATCAATAGGAAAGGATTCCATCATATAGCTTCCCTCCGTCTGCTCAATCGAACAGATCAGGTAACCATCACTCCTGTATTGCTTTACTGCATCAAGCGTTTGCTCAAAATAACTCCAATCTACAGATTCCGTTGCCCCTAAGGCTGTTTTATGTATCTCCTTATTTGGTGGTGTGGCAGTAATACCGCACAATGCAATTCGCTCAATCCTGAATGCATCAGAAGTCCTGAAGACGGATCCAATGTTATTCATGCTTCTTACATTATCAAGAATAACGGTTACCGGAATTTTTTCAGATGCTCTGAATTGCGCTACATCCAATCTGTCCAGTTCCTCATTCAACAGCTTTCTCATACCTGGTTTTTTGCGAAAATACTGATTATATATCGCAGAATCCATGAAAAAAAAGATATTTTTGTTCGTTGGAACTACAATTAACAACCTCGATATGAACATCCACGAATACCAGGGAAAAGAGATCCTGAAACAATTCGGAGTAAGTGTACCGCTCGGTTTTGTTGCTGAAACAGCTGACGAGGCAGTGGAAGCTGCAAAAAGGATCAGGAGCGAAACAGAAGCGGATACCTTTGCGATAAAAGCACAAATTCATGCTGGAGGACGTGGAAAAGGAGGTGGAGTGAAGATTGCAAATAGTATTGAAGAAGTACGCATGCATGGAGGAGATATTCTTGGAATGACGCTAACAACCCACCAGACCGGCCCCGAAGGTAAACTGGTCAGAAAATTACTGGTAGAAGAAGGCATCTATTACCCTGGAGAATCAGAACCGGAGGAGTTTTATATGAGTGTACTGCTCGACAGGGCCAGGGGAAGAAATATTATCATGTATTCTACTGAGGGTGGAATGGATATTGAATCCGTCGCTGAAAAAACACCGCATCTGCTCTTCAGGGAAGAAATTGATCCTGCTGTGGGTATACAACCTTTCCAGGCCAGAAGAATTGCATTCAACCTTGGTGTTAGTGGTACTGCATTCAAACAGATGGTGAAATTTGTAACATTGCTGTACCATGCCTATGAGAAATCCGATGCTTCCCTGTTCGAGATCAACCCGCTCTTTAAAACATCCGACAACCGCATCATGGCAGCAGATGCCAAAGTCAATATCGATGACAATGCTTTGTACCGACATCCTGATTACTTGGCCATGAGGGACTTGCATGAAGAGGATCCAACTGAAGTTGAAGCTGGTGAATATAATCTTAATTTCATCAAGCTCGATGGCAATGTGGGATGCATGGTGAATGGTGCCGGACTGGCCATGGCCACGATGGATATCATCAAACTATCGGGAGGCAAACCAGCTAACTTCCTGGATGTTGGAGGTACAGCCAACGCCCAAACAACGGAAGCAGGATTCAGAATTATCCTTAAAGATAAAAGCGTCAAAGCAATCCTTATCAATATTTTCGGCGGAATTGTGAGGTGTGACCGTGTCGCCCAGGGTATTGTGGATGCCTACAAGTCTATCGGCGACATTCCCGTTCCGGTCATCGTCAGACTCCAGGGAACAAATGCTGAAGAAGCAAAAGTGCTGATCGACAACTCAGGCCTGGCAGTTCATTCAGCCATCAGTCTGCAAGAGGCTGCCGATAAGGTGAAAGAACTGGTCTAAATAGAGTTTATCAATAGCGTCGGCGTGGCTGGATCATAAAGTTCGGGAACAAGGCGCCGCCTGCCTTAGTATCTAAGTACTGGCGCCTGCGACATAGCTTCGGCGACGGCGCGCGGACAAAGCGCGCAGTTATCGGACTTTATGGACAGACTAAATAAGTTTTGCTTTTATTAACAGGGCCTCCATCTGATCCCGGTACTCAATGGCGCGTTGTCTTGCAGTTATTTCAAAACGATTGGTACCGTCTGCATAAATGATCGATCTGCTTACATTCACCAACAAACCGCAACGGTTGTTAGACCCGTCTGAAAACACTTCCTCAAGGCTTCCCCCCTGAGCCCCGATACCCGGAACAAGCAAAAAGTGCTCGGGAACGATCTTCCGAACAGAACGCATATGATCCGCCCTGGTGGCTCCAACCACAAACATGGTATTGTCGATGGTTCCCCATTCTTTTGCAGCACGCAATACCTTTTCGTAAAGGAATTCATCTCCCGATATCCTTAACTGCTGAAAATCCTCAGACCCGGCATTGGAGGTCAGACCGAGTATAACACTCCATTTGTTCGCAAAGCTGAGGTATGGCTGAATGCTGTCACGCCCCATGTAGGGAGACAATGTAACAGCATCAAAATCAAGACTTCTGAAAAATGCGTTGGCATACATTTTTGATGTATTGCCAATATCTCCTCTCTTGGCATCCGCAATCAAAAAGATATCCGGAAAATTCTTCCTTATGTAATTGATGGTCATCTCAAGGCTCATCCATCCCGCTGCACCCAACGTCTCGTAAAAGGCCAGATTGGGCTTATAAGCTACCACAAGGTCCTCCGTAGCATCAATGATGCGCTTATTGAACTCATAAACAGGATACTCAGTATCCAGTAAGGCCCTGGGTATTTTGTTAAAGTCCGTGTCAAGGCCAACACAAAGAAAACTGGTCTTCTTCCTGATATTCTGGAATAGTTCTTCTGAGGTCATACTTTTATCGTCTGTTAAGCCATCCCGTTCTCCTTGAGTTTCTCGGCATTTTCTGCCATCTGAAGCTTCTCCGTTATTTCGGAAATATCACCATCTATGATGGCATTTAAATTATACAATGTGAGGTTGATCCTGTGATCTGTAACCCTGCCCTGCGGATAATTATAGGTTCTGATCTTCGCTGAACGATCACCTGAGGAAACCATCGTTTTCCGCTTACTGGCAATAGCATCCATTCGTTTCTGGTATTCCAGGTTATACAACCTGGTCTTCAGCTCCTTCATTGCCTTGTCCAGGTTTTTAAGTTGCGATTTTTCATCCTGACAAGTAACAACAATACCCGAAGGGATATGCGTCAGACGGATCGCCGAATAGGTTGTATTCACCGACTGACCGCCCGGTCCGGAAGAACAATAAGTGTCTTTGCGAATATCTTCCTGCTTCACTTCCACCTCAAAATCATCTGCCTCAGGCAAAACTGCCACAGAAGCAGCAGATGTGTGCACCCTCCCCTGGGTCTCTGTCTGGGGCACTCTTTGAACGCGATGCACACCTGATTCATATTTCAGTATTCCATATACACCATCACCTGTAACAGACATGATGATCTCCTTGTATCCTCCAACTGTGCCTTCAGTAAAACTTGTCGTCGCCACTTTCCATTTCTTCCCTTCTGCATATTTCAGATACATCCTGTACAAATCTCCCGCAAATATGCTTGCCTCATCGCCACCGGTACCAGCGCGGATCTCCAGAATCGCATTCTTATCATCCTCCGGGTCGTTCGGAACCAGGAGCAACTTGATTTTCTCTTCCAGGGGCTCCCGCTGTTCTGTAAGTGCTTCCAGCTCCTCCCTGGCCATTTCCCGCATCTCAAGGTCTGATTCCTCTGCAATAATCTCCCTGGCACTATCAATATTGCTTAGCAGGTTTTCATATTCTTTGTAGGCACCTACCAGTGGTTCCAGCTGACTATACTCCTTGTTCAGCTTTACATAGCGCTTCATATCAGAAATGATCTCCGGCTGTGTAATCAACCGTCCCACCTCATCAAACCTTGCGGCTACACCTTCCAGCCGCGATAATATCATGTTCTCATTCATCTCCTGGTCACTCTAAATATTCGTAAACGCTGTCATTCGCTCTGATGGTTAGCCTCTTTTTATCCGATGGTTCCACATGTCCAACCACCTGTGCATCAATATTGAATCCGGCAGAGATTCCGATCATCTCCTCCGCTGTCCTCTCATCCGTATAAATCTCAAACCGATGACCCATATTGAATACCTGGTACATCTCCCGTATATCTGTTCCCGACTCCTCCTGGATGATTCTGAAAAGCGGAGGAACATCAAATAACCGGTCCTTCACAATATGAACATTCCCTGCAAAATGCAACACCTTTGTCTGTGCGCCACCAGAACAATGAACCATCCCGTGTATTGAATTCCGGTGTTCCTTAAGGATAGAAGCTACCACAGGAGCATAGGTACGTGTAGGTGATAGAATTAACTGACCGGCATCCAGACCCAGTCCTTCAATCTCATCAGTCAGCCTGTATGACCCGGAGTACACCAATTCCCCGGGCACATCCGGATCAAATCCCTCCGGATATTTATCGGCAAGATAATGAGCAAAAACATCATGACGTGCCGAAGTAAGTCCATTGCTCCCCATCCCTCCGTTGTAGGCAGATTCGTAGGTTGCCTGACCAGAAGAGGAGAAACCTACAATAACATCTCCTGGTTGTATATGGTTTTCAATAATATCTTCCCTTTTTGCTCGCGCGATTACGGTCGAGTCCACAATAATCGTTCTCACCAGGTCTCCTACATCAGCAGTCTCACCACCACTGGAATAGATCGATATCCCAAGCTCCCGCAATTCAGTAAGAATCTCCTCCGTGCCATTAATAATCGTGGAAATCACCTCTCCGGGTACCTTCAGCTTATTCCTGCCTATGGTCGAACTCATCACAATATTCTCCGTGATCCCTACACAAAGAAGATCATCCAGGTTCATAATGATGGCATCCTGTGCAATCCCCCGCCAGACCGACAGATCCCCAGTCTCCATCCAGTATAGATAGGCAAGTGCGGACTTTGTCCCGGCACCATCAGCATGCATCACCAGGCAGGCTTCATGATCACCGGTAAGGATATCGGGAATCACCTTGCAAAAGGCGTTCGGGAACAATCCCTTGTCCATATGCCTCAATGCATTGTGCACATCCTCCTTGGAGGAAGATACCCCGCGTGCCATATACCTGGATGATGATTTCATGCCCCTATAAATTAATCTTTCGGTATATAATCCGTAGACAACACCTTAAATTCTGTCCGCCTGTTGATCTGATGGGCCTGCTCCTGCTGAACCGCCGGCAACTGATTGATGAAGCTCTCTGTTAAAACATCTCCGGCCTTCAGGAAATTATAATCATTCAGAATCTTATCATCCACCACCTTGGGCTGTGATTCTCCATACCCTTTTGCCTGCAGCCTGTCAGAAGCGATCCCTTTTGATATCAGGTAATCAACCACAGACTGGGCCCGTTTCTGGGAAAGCTCCATGTTATCTGCAGGTGCTCCCCTCGAATCGGTATGGGACATCAGCTCGATTGTAACATTGGGATTGTCATTCAGCGTTTCCACCAGATTGTCGAGCGACACCATGGACTCAGGTCTGAGATCCCACTTTGCAAAATCATAAAAAATATTCGGAAGTTCAATAACACGCGCTGTAGAAGAAAGGTAAACCGTTACATCAAACTCCCTGCTTTGCTCCAGGCCTTTGGTGGACTCCCTTGCCTTTCCCCGTAGATATCCTTCCAGTCCGGCAATGAAAACATAATCTGTAGAAGGTTTCAGCATAAACCGAAAACTGCCCTCTTCATCTGTTGTTGATTCAATGGTAATACCATCACTACCTACAGCAGTCACCTTCGCTCCTTCAAGCAAATCATTGGTCCGGTCATCCCGCACAACGCCATTCACTGCAAATTCAAGTGGCGGAAGCACAAAAGAGAAGATCTCGTCGTTGCCACGCCCCTTCCTCGAAGAGCTGAAAAACCCCCTTTCACTTCCCGCTTCAAATACAATACCAAAATCATCTTCCGTAGAATTGATAGGTGCCTTCAAATTATCAACCTCCCAATTGCCGATCTCATCTCTTTTGGCCCTGAAGATATCAAGTCCGCCAAGCCCCACCCGGCTATCTGAACTAAAATAGAGCGTGCCATCGGGATGAACATAAGGATAGAGTTCATTCCCCTGGGTATTGATCTCTTCACCCAGGTTTTTCGGCGATCCCCAACTGCCCCCCTCATCGTTAACCATCCAGATATCATTCTCTCCAATCCCCCCCGGCATATCGGAAACAAAATAGAGTGTCTGTCCGTCTGGTGAAATAGCAGGATGCGCTGCAGTAATACTGTCACCAACGATACTCACTGGTTCCGGCTCACTCCATATACCATTGTCTTTTCTTGCGAAATAAATCTGACAGGCAAGCTGCTGGTTTTTACCGACTTTACAGCGTGTCATATAGAGTTCATTAAAATCTGCTGAAAAACTCGTAGCACCATCCTCAAATTCCGAATTCAGGGATTCTACCGGAACAGGAACACTCCACTTTCCCTTCCTGTCCATAGAAGAAGAGAAGATGTCCGCAAAACTCTCTCCCGTAGCTCCATGCGTTGCATCCCCCTGCGAATCCTCCCTTGTTGATGTAAAATAAACTTCCATGTAATCCTCATCAGCATACGACGGACACCAGTCACGCTGAAAAGAATTAAAATAGCGCATATTCTCGACAACATATCCCGTGGGATTGTCTAGCCACTCTTCTGCAATGCGGGCCGACTCAATCCCCCAATCACCCCGTGGGTCATCAGGTACCAGGTCTTTGTACAATTTAAACTGCTCCAGGGCCTCATCATGTCTCCCATACCGCATCAGCGATTGTCCGTATCGAAGGTAAAGATCCGGTGACTGGTAATCCTGCATCAGGGCCTTCCTGTACCACAAAGCTGCCTGCCTGGGCTCTCCAATAATCCGGTAGCACTCCCCTATCTTAAAAACAATCTCTGCCTGCGCTGCCTTGTCAGACACCTTGCTGTAACTCTTTTTAAAAAGATCGATGGCTACATAATATTCCCCCGCATCGTATGCAGCATTGGCCCTTGCGTCCCTTCCCTTTCGCTGACCGTCAACAGGATTCGCGGAGAGAAACAGGAGAAGAACTGACAGTATTGTTAATCCCTTATGTATCATTAATTATCCGGGTTTTTTCAATAAGCCCTAAAATTACTGCTTTTTCGCATATAATAAAACGAAACAGCAGGAACACATGGTACATGATACCCGGGATTCTTTGAACAAATCCACATAACCGGCTGCTGTGGGGTAAAGCACAGGAAGGAAACCTTCAAATAAAAAAGGCTATATACTGGAAAATAAGGCCGGATGAACTAATTACTGAACAACAATTCCCTGTATTTTGGTAACGGCCACATCTCATCATCCACAATCAGTTCAAGTTTATCTATGTGATACCTGATCTTATCAAGATAAGGAAAAACGTTCTTTGAATAGGCTGCAGCCCGCTTCTCTGCCAGATCAATTTTGTTAGCCACCTTTCGTGCCTCCACCATCTCGTTGACCATGGTTTTGATCTCAGTAACCCGCTCAGAAATCTCTCGTATCAAAGCAACCCGATTGCCTGAAAGGGATTCATAATCATCACCATATAACTCCTTCAACAGGGCTACATTCTGCATAAGCACGTTTTGGTATTTCACCGCTGTGGGGACAATGTGGTTGATAGCCAGGTCACCTAGCACCCTGGCCTCAATCTGAACCTTCATAATATAATTTTCATACATCACCTCCACACGGGCTGCAATTTCATTTTCGCCAAGAATACCCTGACTTACGAACAGCTGTTTTGCTTTAGCAGACTCATAGGTGTGAATCGAATCCGGTATATCAGTAATATTACTCAATCCGCGCTTCTTAGCCTCCTTCAGCCAACCGTCACTGTAATTATCCCCTTCAAAACGTATCGACTTTGACGCTATGATCTCCTGACGCAATACCTGGAAAATTGCTTCATCCTTTTTGACACCCTGTTCAATCAACTCATCCACAGCCTTACTGAACGATCTCAGCTGCGCTGCCACTGCAGCATTCAGCACCGCCATCGGTGTTGCAGAATTTGCACTGCCTCCCACTGCACGGAACTCAAACCTGTTTCCTGTAAAAGCAAACGGTGAAGTCCTGTTCCTGTCTGTATTATCCAGCAGTATCTCAGGTATCTTCCCTATGTCGAGCTTTAATTCGGTCTTCTCATCCGGTGTCATCTTTCTGTTAGTCACCTGCTCCTCGATCTGGTCAAGCATTTTTGAAACCTCTTTGCCAAGAAAACATGAAAGGATTGCAGGAGGTGCCTCATTTGCTCCCAGCCTATGGGCATTCGAAGCTGTAAGAATGCTTGCCCTGAGAAGATCCTGGTGCTCAAATACAGCTTTGATCGTATTCACTATAAATGTAAGAAACTGCAGGTTTGACTTGGGATTTTTACCGGGTGAATGCAATATTACACCGGTGTCAGTGGATAGCGACCAGTTGTTGTGTTTACCGGAGCCATTAATGCCGGCAAAAGGCTTTTCATGGAAAAGCACCCTAAAATCGTGGTGCCTTGAAACACGTTTCATAACCTCCATTACCAAAACATTCTGGTCGACAGCAAGGTTGCATTCAGAATAGATCGGAGCAATCTCATACTGATTCGGAGCGACCTCATTGTGCCGCGTCTTTATTGGAATTCCCAACTTATAAGCCTCAAATTCCAGCTCTTTCAGAAAGGCACTTACCCGCTCCGGAATAGAACCAAAATAGTGATCATCCAACTGCTGATCCTTTGCAGAGGCATGCCCCATCAGGGTGCGCCCGGTAAGTGACAAATCAGGACGGGCATAATATAGCGCCTCATCTATCAGAAAAAACTCCTGCTCCCATCCAAGATTCGCCTGAACCTGAGAAACATTTTTGTCAAAATACTGACAAACAACAGTAGCAGCATCGTTTACAGCATTCAACGCCCTCAGAAGTGGGGTTTTATGATCCAGGGCTTCCCCGGTATAAGAGATAAAAATCGTTGGTATACTCAGGGTATCTCCTATGACAAATGCAGGGGATGAAGGATCCCAGGCAGTATATCCCCGGGCTTCAAAGGTATTCCTCAAACCGCCACTTGGAAAAGAAGATGCATCCGGCTCCTGCTGGGCCAGGGCTTTCCCCGAAAATGATTCAACAACCCCGCCGTTGCCATTGTATTCAAGAAAAGCATCATGCTTCTCTGCTGTTCCCCCTGTAAGCGGTTGAAACCAATGCGTATAATGCGTTGCTCCGCGTTCACTAGCCCAGGCCTTCATGCCAATCGCTACTGCATCAGCCATTTTCCTGTCAATCGGTGTCCCCCTGTAAATGGCCCTCTTGACATGCTCATACGCTTCGCCGGAAAGAAATTTCCGCATCTTCTGATCGTCAAACACATTGATCCCGAAATAATCTGCAACATCTTTGGATGGAGGATCTACATGTACAGGTTTTCTTTTATTAACCTGTTCAAGGGAAGAGAATCTGATAACTGCCATAATCGTTATTTAAAATTATAGCGCAAGTTAAAAAGAAATATTTTCTTTCATATCCTCTCCCCCTAAATTTTTAAGGGCAGGAAAGAAATAATAGGGACATCCTTTGCAGGACACCCCTAAAATCATAAGACTAATTCCGGCAAATTTATGATTATTGTCTACGCTATACTATAGCTTCAGCAGGAATTTTTGCTGACTTGACAGATGTAACGATCACCGAAGCCACCTTATAGGGATCCGCATTCGAAGCCGGTCTGCGGTCTTCAAGCCGGCCTTTCCATCCATTCTCTACCGTAGAGATCGGAATCCGGATAGATGCTCCGCGATCCGATACACCATAAGAAAATTTACTGATGGATTGCGTTTCATGCAAACCTGTCAGGCGCTCATCATTGTCAGCTCCATATACAGCAATATGCGCTTCAATATGTTTCCCAAACTCCTCGCATATGGCAGTAAGCACCTCCTGCCCACCCTGGTCTCTCATCAGACCATTGGAAAAATTCGCGTGCATTCCCGAACCATTCCAGTCACCCTTTACCGGCTTGGGATGAATGTTAATGCGAACACCATATTTCTCTCCTACCCGCTCAGCAAGATACCTTGCCACCCATACCTGGTCGCCCGCTTCCTTCGCTCCCTTTGCAAAGATCTGATACTCCCACTGACCCTTCATCACTTCAGCATTCACCCCTTCAATGTTCAAACCAGCCTCAATGCATGCATCCAGATGCTCCTCAACCATGTTTCGGCCTACACTGAATTCTGCACCTACCGAACAATAAAAAGGCCCCTGGGGTGGAGGATAATATCCGGGAGCAGGAAATCCCAATGGCGTATGGTGCTCCAGATCCCACAACACATACTCCTGCTCAAAACCAAACCAGAAATCATCATCATCATCATCGATGGTCGCCCTTCCATTGGACACGTGTGGCGTACCGTCAGGATTCATTACCTCGGTCATCACAAGATACCCGTTCTTCCGCTGCGGGTCGGCACAAATAAATACAGGCTTCAACACACAGTCAGAACTATTGCCTGCAGCTTGCTGTGTCGATGAACCATCAAATGACCATAACGGGGCATCTTCCACTTTTCCGCTAAAATCTGAAACAACAAGCGTCTTGCTTCTCATCATCTGGGTGGGCTTGTTTCCGTCAAGCCAAATGTACTCTAGTTTTGATTTCATAATCATGTCCGTTTTAATTTATATATTCTTTTTTATCTCCCACCCCCTTTATTTTAGGGGGTACATATCTATATTTATATTTTTATGGTACAAATTTAATTTATTATTATTTAATATACAAAATTTAATTTTAATTATTTTTATTAGTTTTTATAGAGCATTTACATATATTTATTAATATTATCGTATAATATGCTTACAATTTAAAATATATTATTTTATTTTTCTTTTATTTTTTTAAATATCATACCCCCTATATTTTTATATCTTTCTTTATTTTTTACATTTTATCATATCCGTGAAGAAGCCACAGCCAATAACATTCAACTATGAAATAAAAAAACGGATGCCGGAAAAACGGCACCCGTTGATGGTATAAATGAAGTATTCCCAGCTATGACCGGGAAATGTATCAGGAATTCAGTTCGGTAAAGTATTTATAGAACCACGGAATGGTCTCAATACCCTTGAAGAAATTCTCAAGCGGATAGTTTTCATTGGGTGAATGTATTGCATCTGATTCAAGACCAAAGCCAAGCAGGATGGATTTAACACCCAACACCTCTTCAAAATCCGCAACGATGGGGATGCTTCCTCCGCTTCTGCTGGGAACAGGCTTCTTTCCAAGCGTCTGCTCCACAGCCATACTGGCTGCCTGGTAAGCTGCCGTATCAATAGGAGCAACATAACCCTGGCCACCATGCAGACTGGTAACCTTGACCTTCACTCCGGCAGGAGCCAGGGATTTAAAATAGGTCTCAAACAGCTGATCGACCTTCTTCGAGTCCTGATTTGGAACAAGCCGCATAGAGATTTTGGCATATGCCTTGGAAGGCAGTACTGTTTTAGCCCCTTCGCCTGTAAATCCACCCCAGATACCACAAACATCCAAACTCGGCCTGATACCTGTTCGCTCTGTTGTGGAATATCCCTCTTCGCCGGAAACAGTTTCAATATCCAATGCGTCCTGGTAAGCCTTGAGGTCAAAAGGCGCCTTGGCCATCTCCTTTCGCTCCTCGTCACTTACAATTAACACATCATCGTAGAATCCGGAAATGGTAATGCGCTGTTTATCATCCCTCAGCTTCGCAATCATTTCGGACAGCACATTGATCGGATTGGCCACAGCCCCTCCATACAATCCCGAATGAAGATCCCTGTTGGGCCCTGTAACTTCTACCTGCAAATAACTCAAACCCCGCAAGCCGGTAGTAATAGATGGAATATCCAACGAAATCATCGTTGTATCCGATATCAGGATCACGTCCGACCTGAGCAGTTCCCTGTTCTCTGCACAAAACTGTTTGAGGCTTGGAGAACCAATCTCCTCCTCTCCTTCGATCATAAATTTCACATTGCAGGGAAGGTTGCCATTTTCAACCATGAATTCAAAAGCCTTCAGGTGCATATACATCTGTCCCTTGTCATCATCCGCTCCCCTGGCGTAAATTTTCCCATCCCTGATCTCCGGTTCAAAAGGAGGTGAGTTCCACAGGTCCAACGGCTCTGCAGGCTGAACGTCATAATGACCGTATACCAGGATGGTGGGCAGCGCCGGATCAATCAACTTCTCCCCGTATACGACCGGATGCCCGGTAGTCTCTTTTATCTCTGCCTTGTCCGCACCTGCTTTAAGCAATGCACTTTCTACCGCCTCAGCTGCCTTCAGCATTTCCGGTTGATGGGCTTCGCTGGAGCTCACGGAAGGAATCCTGATCAGTTCGAACAACTCTTCCAGGAACCGCTCCCTGTTTTTTTCAATGTACGTCTTAATTTGTTCCATAATTATTGTATAAATTTAATTGATAATCTATTCCTTAATCTTCCGGAAAATGCCGGCTGATAATAACCTAACGCTTTTGCCATTCAGCATAAACCTGCTCCAGTTCATCATAAAACGCCACGCCAAAAACCCTGGTCAACGCATCTTTCAGAAACCTGAATACCGGCATGTTATACTCCTTTCCTAACTTGATAGCTGGCTTACAGACGTCCCACTGATGATAGTTCAGGGCTGTATTTCCACCGATTTTGCTCACCCGAATGGGGTAAAGATGACAAGAAACTGGTTTCTGAAAATCAATACTGTCAGAATTAAAGGCATTCTCGATTCCACAACGCGCTATCCCATTGTCCAACACACTGTACGCACAGTCGTCATGCCCCATGAGCGGTGTCACCCTGTCCCCATCACCATCAAACTCCCATACCCCCTTCTCTTCGATTGCCTGTATACCCTCCCTGCGAAGAAAGGGTTTGATCTTTTCTATATGCTCCTCAAGCAAACGGGTCTCCTCCTCCTCCAGCGGCGCCCCGGCATCGCCATACACACAGCACATTCCCCTGCATTTCTCGAGGTGACAAACAAAATAATTGTTAAACAATGCTGAGCTGACGATCTTATCTCCTATCTGTATCATTTCTCTTTTTGTGTCCTGCAAAAGTGCAAAAAAAAACAGTCATAGCCGCACCGGCCGAATGAAAAGCCCGGTCGCCACCCCATAGCAAATCCACCCAATTCAACCGTTTCTATACCCGACACCTTTTTTTTTCCGTTTCGTTGTCTCATCTTTGTAGGATGAAGGCGCTTTTTACCGGTATATTTATCATGCTGCTTACCGTCAACGGCAACAGCCAGTACAATATCCTGGATAGCAAAAAAACACAAACAGCTGTGGAGGAATGCCTCTACGCCACCTATGGATTCGATTTCGCCAAAGCTTATAGCAACGAACGCATCCTCAATAAAGCGCTTCCCCAACATCCGGTATCCTATTTCCTGAAAGCCCTTATCATCTACTGGGAAAATTTTCCACTGTTGCCGGATAACCCGGCGACAAGCGATTTTGAACTCAACATGGATCTGGCAATCGAACTTTCAGATGATATGCTTGAACAGGATCCGGAAAGCCTGGAAGGGGTTTTCTTCGATATGCACGCACGTGCGTTCAAAGCCATGTTCTGGGCCGATAACGGAAAACCTTCCAAAGTGCTGTCTGATATCGATAACATGTATCGCAGCACCTTAAAAGGGATCGAATTCAAGGAGGCATTCGCTGACTTCTATTTCAGCTCGGGACTCTACAACTATTATATTGTAGCCTATATTGAGAAACACCCGGTGTATAAACCAATCGCCCTGATGTTCAGGAAGGGTAACAAGGAGCTCGGACTGAAAGAGCTGCAGATCGCTGTCAACAAGGCTACCTATATCAAGTATGAAGCAATGCTGTTCATGTCGCTGCTCCAACTGAACTATGAAGAAAACATCCCTGCAGCCATCGATCATGCAGCCGGGCTCTATAACCTTTTTCCGGAAAACATCTATTACATGGGACAGTACCTAATCATCCTGTGCCACAACCGGAACTATACGGTTGCCTCCGTGCTCAATGAAAAGCTTTCGTCGCAAAAAGAACCCTTCCACCAAATGATCTACTGGATGACAGAGGCTTTCCTGGACGAGAACCACCACAAAGCACCTGCACGGGCAAAATCCGGCTACATGAATGTGATCCGCATTGCAGAAAAATTCGGACCTGTCGCCGACCTTTATGCTGCCATTGCTTATGCAGGACTGGCGCGTATAGCCGAAATGGAAGGGGACAGCAACAATGCTCGAAAATTAAGAAGAAAAGCCTCCCGTTTGTCAGTTTACGATTTTATCCTTGACTTCTGACTGGCCCGGGGACTTTTTGTGATAAGATAGATCCCCACCAATGTCAGCGCACCACCCACCAACTGAACACCTGTTGGAAAGACCTGCAGAAATATCCAGGCCAGGAAAAGTGTCCATACCCCTTTTGAGCTGATAATCAATGAGGTGGAGGTTGCTTCGATCCTGCGTAGCGCCTGGTAGGCAAATACAATGGTCAACACGGTCTCAAACAACGATCCCAACGCAAGATCACGCCAAACCGATCCTGCAAAACGCACCGGTTCGTCACTGATGATGATCAGTACAACGAATACCAACGCAAGCATCACAGTCCTGATGAGCGACATCAGCTCCGGCTCGAGATGTGCCCTGAATTTACGCCCCGAAATTGTTGCAAGGGAAAAGAAGAATGAGGCTGCAATGACATATACCGCCCCCGGATCAAGAAATCCCAGGAAAGCTCCATCCCTGAAATTGATGACAAAAACACCTGCAATCGTTATCAGTATGCCGGCCAGCTGTGCACCCTTGAATTTTTCCTTAAGCAGCGTGATCCCTATCACAGTCACAAAGACCGGACCGATATTTCCGATGAAGGAGACAACTGCAGGGTTTTCCATGGCCTTGATCGCCAGGTAAAAAAGACCAGTCGCCACCCCTTCGAGTATCGCGATCAGCAGTGCCACGCCCAGCTTCTTTTTGGTATTCACTGAAAAACCGCGGTACTTGCGCCGTCCAAAAAACCAGATGCTGTTCCATACCACACCCATGGTGAACCACACTGCACCGAACTGTATCATGGACACATGGTTCAGGGCCGACTTACTGAAAATAAAGGAGGATGAAAGCGCAAGGGCAGCGCCTAGTGCAAAAAGATAGCCGGTGGTTTTCTGGTTCATGATTTGTATTCCTCAATGATGCCCTTAACATCGTCGGGGGCCACCCTGCCGTAGGTCTTATCACCCACCTGTACTACAGGTGCCAGGCCACAGGCTCCGACACACCGCAAACAGCTCAGTGAAAACTTCCCATCGGGAGAGGTCTCTCCTACCTGGATATCCAGCTGCTTCTTGAATTCCGCAAGCACATTTTCTGCACCGCGCACATAACACGCCGTACCAGTACAGATCGATATCGGAAATTCCCCTTTCGGAATCATGGTGAAAAACGAATAAAACGTCACTACACCATATACCTTTGCCACCGGCATTTTCATCTTCTCTGCGATCACCTCCTGCACTTCGGCAGGCAGGTAACCAAACTCCCCCTGCGACCTGTGAAGCACATTGATCAACTCTCCAGGTTCGTTGTTGAATTCATCACAAAAACTATGGATCTTTTCGATCTGGTCCGGCCTTAACTCTATCTTTACGCTTGACATATTTCAGCAATTTAAGTTGATCTATACTTCAAATACCCTTTTCTTCCTCTCAAAATAATGGGTGTGCAACAGCTGGTGCGCCTTTTCACTCATCGGTTTATCCAGGAACTCTTCATACAGCTTGATGATATACGGATTCTCGTGTGATTTTCTGAGTGTCTTGGACGCATCCTCTTCATAAATCGCCCTGGTCCGCGCCTTGAGGATCGATGAATCACCGTGGTGCAGCGGCTGACCGCCACCGCCGATGCATCCGCCCGGACAGGCCATGATCTCGATCGCATGGTACTCCGATGTCCCGGCCTTGATCTCCTCCAGGAGTTTCCTGGCGTTCCCCAATCCGTGTGCAATACCAATCCTGATATCCAATCCATCGAAATCCACTGTCGCCGATCTGATCCCCTCCATTCCGCGCAATTGTTTAAAATCGACCGACTCCAGCTCCTTTCCGGTGTGCAGCTCATATGCTGTCCGTGTGGCAGCCTCTATCACACCCCCTGTGGCACCAAAGATCACTGCAGCACCTGTAGATTCACCCAGCGGTGCATCAAACGCACTGTCGTCCATGTCCGTGAGGTTCATATTGGCCTGCTTAATAAGATGTGCCAGCTCCCTTGTTGTGATGGAATAATCTACATCCGGATTGCCATCTACCATAAACTCTTCGCGCTGACACTCATATTTCTTTGCAAGGCAGGGCATCACCGACACCACCACCATCTCTTTCCGGTCCACGCCGATCTTCTCTGCAAAATAGGACTTGGCAATGGAGCCGAACATCTGCTGCGGCGAACGGGCCGTTGATGGTATATCCTTCATCTCAGGGAAATGGTACTCAAAAAAGTTCACCCATCCCGGACAGCAACTGGTTAAAATCGGCAGCTTCACATCTTTATCACCGTTCAGGTGTTTTGTCAGCCTGTCAAGCAGCTCCGTCCCCTCTTCCATGATCGTAAGATCGGCTGCAAAATCTGTATCAAACACATAATCAAACCCCAGGTTCTTCAGCGCAGTCACCATCTTTCCGGTAACCCTTGTACCCGGCTCCAGGCCAAACTCCTCACCCAACGCAGCCCGTACGGCAGGTGCGGTCTGCACAACCACTGTCTTGGTGGGATCACTCAGTGCCTGGATCACTGAGGGGGTGTGGTCTACCTCTGTGAGTGCCCCGGTGGGACAAACAGCCACACACTGTCCACAATAGGTACAGGGTGAATACTCCAGGTTCATCTCAAACGCCGGTGCCACCACGGCCTCAAAACCACGATTCACCGCATTCAGTGCGCCAACTGTCTGAAAATCATTACACATTGTCTCGCATCTGCGGCACATAATACACTTATCCATGTCACGGATAATCGAGGGCGAGGTGTCCAGCCTGTAGGTCGACATTTCTGCATACTCCTGACCCGGAATATTTCTGATTCCCAGCTTAATTGCCATATCCTGCAGGTCGCAGTTACCCGATTTTGCACAGATTAGACAATCTTTGGGATGATCGCTCAGTATAAGCTCCATGACCGTACGCCGTGCATTGATCACCCGGATACTGTTGGTCCGCACTACCATACCGTCGGCCACGTTGGTAGAACACGACGGCGCCAGGTTACGGCGCCCCTCAATCTCCACAGAGCAGATCCGGCAGCCACCGGGCTTGTTCTCAATATTCAGATCCTTCAGGTCCATGTAACAGAGGACCGGGATGTCTATGTCCAGCACTTTTGCAGCTTTGTAAACTGTTGTCCCCGCAGGAACCTCAACCGTTTTGCCGTCTATCGTTAATTTTACTTGATCCATCTTCCAAATTATTTTAAAATAACCGCATCGAATTTACACTTCTCCATACAGGCTCCACACTTGATACATATCGCCGGATTAACCACATGCAGTTCCTTGCGCTCACCGGTAATCGCTCCCACGGGACATGCCCTTGCACAAGCCGTACATCCAACACAATGTTCCTCCAGGATGAAATACTCCAGCAGATCCTTGCAAACCCCGGAAGTACATTTCTTATCGATCACATGGGAACGGTATTCATCCATAAAATTATCCAGCGTCGAGAGCACCGGATTCGGTGAACTCTGTCCCAGGCCACATAACGATGTATCCTTGATCACCTCTCCCAGGTTCCGCAGCCTGTCAAGGTCAGCCTCTTCACCTTTCCCTGCACAGATCCTGTCGAGCAACTCATACAGCCGCTTGTTTCCAATCCTGCAAGGGGCACATTTACCGCACGACTCCTCCACCGTAAAATCCAGGTAAAACCTGGCGATCGACACCATGCAGTCATCCTCATCCATTACGATCATACCCCCCGATCCCATCATCGAACCGTTGGCCACCAGGTTCTCATAGTCGATCGGCGTGTCGAGGTGCTTCTCTGTCAGGCAACCGCCCGAAGGCCCCCCGGTTTGCACCGCCTTAAATTTCTTTCCATCCTTGATCCCTCCGCCAATCTCAAAGATCACCTCACGAAGGGTCGTCCCCATAGGCACCTCGATGAGTCCAACATTATTGATCTTCCCCGCCAGTGCAAACACCTTCGTACCCTTTGACTTCTCCGTTCCGATGCTGCTGAACCATTCCGCGCCCTTCAGGATGATCACCGGCACATTGGCCAGCGTCTCCACGTTGTTCACATTGGTCGGTTTCCCCATATACCCGCTTTCAGCAGGGAATGGCGGCTTGAGCGTAGGCTCTCCCCTTTCTCCCTCCATGGAATGGATCAG
>JAGYMF010000140.1 GCA_018400695.1 Bacteroidales bacterium
TTTTTTATACCCAGAAATTTTAGGACACGTACAGGGAAGGTGACTTCCTGCATTGAATATCCTTCGTAGTAGTGAAACCTGCCCTTCAGGACGATGACCTCCTTGCCGGCATACCTGCCAATGATCAGCTTCCCGTCGTGTCCCTGTACTGTCGACACGGGAAAGTGGGGGATCTTCTCGTAGGGGATGATCTTTTCGGCTTCTACCTCATCGGCGATTGCGCCCAGGCCGGTTCCAAGAATGATCGCTGTTTCAGGCTGCAGGGTGATCTGATCCTTTATGAAGGATATTGTCTCGTTGATTGCTTCTAACATAATTCAGTATTATTTGGTTGAATTCTTTTTCCTGTTTGTCGTCCATGAATGAAACACGGATGGGTACATAATAAAAATGTTTTTTTAAGCTGTCGGGAACATTCAGCTCCTGGATTTTCATGGCATCTTTTTCCGTGGTAAGAATGAGTGCTTCCGGATGGCCCATGCTTTCCCGCTTTTCCAGGATCTTTGAAAGGTCTTTTTCGGTATAGGTATGGTGGTCGGGAAAGTGTAATTCATGGAGCCGTGTGGAGATGCTCCTGGCAAATGTTCTGATGGGCCTTGGATTCGCTATACCGGTAAGCAGCAACAGGGGGGCTTGCTTTTCTTTGAAATATTGTCCCTCTTTCTGTTCAATATCCTGGAAAACCGGACGGATGGGGTTATATTTTGTGGTGGTAAAGAAGAGGTGCTGGTGCATTTCGAGGCCGATCCGATTCACAATATCCCTCATCTCCCGTGGTTTGATTCGTCCGGGACATTTTGTCACCAGGATGATGTCGGCCCGTTTTTTTGCTGCGACCGGTTCCCGCAGTCGTCCGGCCGGCAGGAGCCTGTCACCTGTGATCAATCGGTTGAAATCTGTCAGCAGAATGGATTTCCCGGGTGTTACGTAGCGGTGCTGGAAGGCATCGTCCAGCAGCACCACCCCAACGGGCGGTGTGATTTTCAGCAGCTCCCCAATGCCATGGACACGGCGGCGGTCAACCGCCACGATCAGTTCCGGGTATTTTTGTTTGTATTGCCGTGGTTCGTCACCGATCATCGCTGTGGTTGATGTTTCATCAGCCAGGATAAACCGGCGTGTTTTTCTTTTGTATCCCCTGCTCAGGCAGGCCACTGTAAAATCAGCTTTCAGCAGTTCGACCAGGTACTCGACATGGGGCGTCTTTCCGGTTCCGCCTGCGGTGATATTTCCCACAGATATTACCGGGAGGTTAAATGTTGCAGAGCGCAGAACGCCCCAGTTAAAAAGCTGGTTGCGTATGCCAACCCCCAGCAGGTAGAGCATGCTGAAGGGGTAGAGGATTACCGTACCAAAATTGACCTTACTTTTTTGCATAGTTGGATTGCAGAGGGATGCAAATTTAAGCAAATGAACGGAAAAGGATAAAAAAATGCCCGGTCAGTTACCAACCGGGCAGTATTTGACACTCCGAACGTTTAGTAAATATCGAGCGTGTAGGGCATGATGGCCTGTATGCCATGCATTTTGCTGACCTCTTCCGCTTTTTTGTAAAGTTCATAGGATGCTTCCAGCTCCTTGCTGATGATCCTGGCTTTTACTTCACCGGAGAGCTGTTTCATGATCGCTGTTAAAGGATCGTCAAGGGTTGGCAGTGACCAGACCCTGTAGTTTTCCAGATCAGCCATCTCTGCAGCGATCCCGATAGCGCGTTCCAGTCCGCCGAAAACATCTATCAGCCCGATCTCCATGGCATTGACGCCTGACCAGACCCTTCCGCCGCCGATCTCATCTACCTGTTCGTAAGTCATGGATCTTCCCTCTGCCACATGGTTGGCGAAGGTTACATATACGTCATCTACATACTGCTGCATGATTTTCTCCTCATCTCCGGTCAGCGAACGGAAAGGCGACCCCAGGTCGGCATGTTTGTTCGTTGTTACAGTACCGGTAGTGATGCCGATCTTGTCATTCAGCATCTCCTGGAGGTTGGGAATGATACCGAATACCCCGATGGATCCGGTGATGGTTGTTTCACTGGCCACGATGGTATCGGCCGGACAAACGATATAGTAACCACCGGAGGCGGCTACATCGCCAAGGGATGCAACGACCGGCTTGACTTCAGCGGCCAGTTTGATCTCCCTGTGAATGACCTCAGAGGCAAGTGCACTGCCACCGCCGGAGTTTACGCGGAAGACAATTGCCTTGACCTTTTTACTTTCCCTGGCTTTCCTGATCGCCCTGGCAATACGGTCAGAGCCGATCATGCCCTCTTCTGCATCACCTGTTACGACACTGCCCATGGCATAGATCACGGCTATCCGGTCGCTGGTTGCCTGTTTGTCTTTCGTCACAGGCACATCGGCATATTTTTTTAATGAGATCGCCGGCACATCATCGTCCTCATCGGTATCGGTCAGCTCACGCAATTCATCCAGCACCTCATCATAGTACTTGAGCCCGTCGATCATGTTCTTTTCCAGTGCCTGGTGATCGAATGCAAGGCTAAGTTCATCGGCATACCGGTTGAGGTCATCTGCAGAAATATCCCTCGCTACCGAAATTTCATCGATCATCTTTCCCCAGAGCGAATTGAGCATCACCTGGAGCTGTTCCTTGTTGGCATCGCTGATTTCGTCGGTCAGGAATGGTTCCACAGCGCTCTTGAAAGTACCGTGCCTGATCACCTGTATATCTACCCCGTATTTATCCAGTGCCCTTTTGAACAGCAGCACATTTGACTGAAGACCCTTGAAGTCCATTTCCCCTGTGGGCGTCATATAGATTTTATCTGCTGCCGACGCAAGGTAATAGGTCTTCATGGAATAGGCATCTGCATGTGCAAGGATGAACTTTCCGCTCTCTTTAAAATCCACGAGGGCATCCCTGATCTCTTCGAGGGTTCCAAGGCTTCCGGGAAAAGCTGAGAGACGAAGAAAAATCCCGGAGATATTTTCATCTGTTTTGGCTTTTTTAATGTCTTCGAGAATCTGATCAAGTCCCATCAATCCCTCCATGGCAAAATTCCCGGATGCAAACTGGGTGAACGGGTTTTCATCTGTACGGTCGATTACCGGCGTGTTGAATTTGGATACCAGTACGGAATTGTCTTTTACTGTTGGCACGTCCGGACTGGAAATTGCACCGACAACGATAAAAAAGATGATGAGCCCCAGGATATTCAGTACCAGGATGCCGACGATGGTTGCAAGGGTATACTTCAAAAAAGTTTTCATGGATACAGGTATTAAAATAAGGTTTCGTATTAAGTTGTGTGAAAAAGTGTTACAATTTACAAAAAAATGGAAAGCATTACACTATCATCAATTCCGATGCGCTTTTTCAGCGAATTTACATTTATAAGTGGTAATTTTATGGTAACAATATGGAGCATCATTCTGTTCATACGGTTTGGCTTGGCCTGGGTGCGAACCTGGGCGACCGGCGCAAGAGCCTGGCATCTGCGCTTAACCGGTTGAAAGATAATGGATGTAATGTTTTGGCTGTATCCGGCATCTATGAGAGTGAGGCCTGGGGGTACCAGAGTACACACATGTTTTACAACCAATGTGTTGTTCTGGAGACGGAGCAACTCCCGGGCGAGTTGCTTACCATGCTGAAAAAGACAGAGAAGGAGATGGGAAGAGGCGGGCCTGCATGTGGGTTTGCCGACCGCATCATTGACCTGGACATCCTTTTTTATGATGACATCATAATGGATACTGCTACTTTAAAGATTCCCCATCCGGGAATACCCTTAAGGCCGTTTGTATTGAAACCGCTTGCAGAGATCGCTCCCCGGAAGGTCCACCCGGTTCTGGGGCAGACAGTATCGGAGTTGGATGCGGAGCTGAACGATCCCGGTGCGATTCGTCGCATTGATTGATCATTGTTTCAGGGCATCACCCCTTCGTCAGCAAAGCTATAATAGTTCAGTCCTGCCACGATGATGTGGTCCAGCACATTGATGTCCATGATCTCCGCTGCGCTTTTTATCTTCCTGGTGATACTGATGTCCGCCTCGCTCGGGCTTCTGTTGCCTGAAGGATGGTTGTGTGCGATGATGAGGGAGGTGGCTTTTTTGTCCAGTGCATGTTTGAGGATCATCCTGGTGTCGATTACTGTTCCTGTAAGTCCCCCCTGACTGATTTTCTCTGTCTTGATGACTTTGTGGGCCCTGTTGAGAATAATGATCCAGAACTCTTCATGACCCAGCTCACCGATCATTGAGTAAAGCACTTCGTAGGCAGTCTGGCTGTTCCTGATGATGATTTTATCGACTTCTCTGGTATGGTTTTTCCTGGATCCAAGCTCAAGCGCTGCCAGCAGTGTAATTGCTTTTGCTGGTCCGATACCTTTGATCTTTAACAGGTCTGTTGTACTGAATCTTCCCAGCTCGTGCAGGTTGTTGCCCGCCGAGGCCAGGATGTTCCTCGCTACTTCCACGGCATTGGTCTCCCGGGTTCCGCTGCCGATCAGCAGCGCGATCAACTCGGCATTGGAGAGGGCCTGAACACCTGATTTCATAAGCTTTTCGCGTGGACGGTCCTCCACCGACCAGTCTTTAATCGATAAGTTTTTGTATGGTTTCATCACATTTTTACCTGTTAATGTGATGAGACGCCCGAATATCGCAGGAAAGGAGCAGTATTTGGAATAAAAAAAACCTCCCGGTATTCCGGAAGGTTTTCAATGTTGTATGAAGATCCTG
>JAGYMF010000141.1 GCA_018400695.1 Bacteroidales bacterium
TGTTATGCCACCAACGGGCCTCGAGGGCATCGAGGCCGCGACGCAGCTGGACGTGGCGGGCGCCATCATCGACTACATCGCGGCGCAGGTGAAGTTTCCCGAACTGGACGTGCGGCAGCGGCTCACGGTGAGCCGGGGCTACGGGGTGGCCGAGCTGCACATCCCCGACGGGTCGCACTACGTGGGGAAGACGATCCGGGAGTCGGGCCTGCGCGATCTGGACATCAACGTGCTGACGCTGCACCGCGGGTCGATGGTGCTCCCCAACCCGCGCGGCATCCGCGTGCTGCAGGGCGGCGACCGGCTGCTTTGCTTCGGGAAACTGGAGTTCATGCGCGACCTCATCCCGGACCGGGTCCGCCGCAAGCGCAAGCCCCGGGTGAAGAAGCTGCCCCCCGACGCGCTCGGCAAGGAGAAGGACGGTTGAAGGGCGAACGCAAGCGGCGTCCCGTCGAAACGTGGGGCAAGACGCGGATTCCCCCGGGTGAGGGGCGCGACGTGAGCATCGCGGTGAGCGAGGGCTACAGCGGGCTGGCCATCCAGATTCCCATCCACGTGCGCCGCGGGCCGGAAGAGGGGCCGGTGGTCTTTGTGACCGCGGCCCTGCACGGCGACGAGATCAACGGCACGGGCGCGATCCGTGCGCTCATCACGGACGAGACGCTCGAACTGCAGCGGGGCGCGCTGATCCTGGTGCCCGTGCTCAACATCCTCGCCTTCGACCGGCACTCGCGCTACCTCCCCGACCGCCGGTAAAACCGGGATCGATCGCCTGTACGGACCAGTAGTAATTGCCTACCGGGAGATCGCAAAGCAGGCTGGACAAATGTGGACCAGCATTTCCGCCAGTTGGAATGCTGCGAAAACCGGTCAAAGTATCTGACATCGGCGCAAGGATATCCGATCCCCCGGGCGTGGTGCCGATACGAAGATTGTAGGTAAGACCCATGCTGTCACTTTCTTCATCAAAACTCCGGTCCCAGTGAAACATAACATCGGACCCATCAAATGTTACACGAAGGTTTTCCGGTGCCTGGGGAGGTGTATTGACTGTATTGATATTGTTTCTGAAGAGCCCGTCGGACATATGAAAGGATGGGGTGAACAGGTCCAGGTCCCCGTCGTTGTCATAGTCCCCCCAGTCAGCAGTGTAGATAAACTGGCTCACCGGAAAAGGTTCCAGCGCCCTGAAATTATCGTCTCCCAGGTTAATATATATAATTTTAACAAAGGACCTGTTCCTGCCCGTAACTATCAGGTCATGGTCTCCATCGTTGTCATAATCCGCCCACAGGATGGATCCCTCGCGTGCCCCCTCGAATTCCTGATCAATCTGGGTAAAGCTGCCATCACCGTTGTTCCGGAAAACAGCTGTTAAGTGATTGCTTATCTTGTCTGCCCCGCAAATGGCAAGATCCGGGTCCCCGTCACCGTCATAATCGGCCCAGTCTGAAGCCCCATCATATAACCCGGGAAAAATGCCTGTATTGGTCTCTGTAAAATCAAAATGGCCGTTGTTACGGTACAAAGAAGTTACCAGTTCTGAATTCGTATCCCTGCCTGACAGGAGGATATCTTTCCTGCCGTCGCCATCAACATCAGCCAGGGAGATCGATGTAGCTACCATATCTTGTATCCCGGTATTCACCGGTGTGAAAACATCTCCGCCATCATTCCTGAATATCCCGATCATTGGATGATAATTCCCATCCTCAATGATCTCTCCCGAGACAATGATATCCAGGTCACCATCATTGTCCAGGTCACCCCATTTCATGCGGGGATAATATAGTCCGGAAGGAATATATAATTCAGGAATATTTGCTTCAATATCCGTGAACAGGTCTTCACCGTCGTTCCGGTAAACCTTTGAATATACCTGGAGTTGTCCGTTTACCTCTTTTTGGCCGGCAAGAAACAGGTCCAGGTTCCCGTCGTTATCGTAGTCTCCCCAGCGGCAAATTCCTTCCACGGAATCATTGCAGAACAGGACTTCCGTAAACACATCATTTCCCGTATTTTTGAAGATCTTCGAAACGTAAGCGTAATTGATTCCTTTCCCGGTTGTTGCCAGGTCCAGGTCCCCGTCGTTGTCATAGTCCCCCCATACCGCATAACTGACACTGTCCATGCCGTTTCCGTTGAAGATTTCAGAAAAATAGCTCATCACATAAAACGAGTCAATCGCAGAAAATTCCGAAGCCATTCCTCCGTTGTCAATGGCTTGAACCCCCCAGTAATACATGCCTGTATCCAGGTTCTGAACAACATAACTGGTGTCCAGCCATCCATTGCCGATACTGGTGGTCCTCCGGTAACCCGAAAGGGTATCAGCAACCGGCGACATGATGTTAAAGGAATCCGGGCTGGTTCCTATCCGCAGGTTATAGCTGAGTGCGGCCTCCGGCGTCTCTCCATCTACTGAGGCATTCCAGGTAAGCCTTGCACCATAAGCAATCTCCTTGTTTTGAAGTTCGCCCGGTACCGACGGTGGTGTGTTCGGAGTAACATGGTTGTTGATATAGACAGCGGTGGGTGCGTAAGGTCCCGGCACAAGAAGATCCAAATCCCCGTCGTTGTCATAATCACCAGCTTCAATGTTATAGGTGTAAGCGTTCCCTGTCATGGAAGCATGGATATCGGTAAATGAACTGTCCCCGTTATTTAAATAAACCTTCGTTACAAAGCTTCCACCGACATTTCCCATAAGGAAGATATCTGAATAACCGTCATTGTTCAGGTCTGCAGCACCAACGCCCCTGACCCTGATATGCGCAAATTCGGCTTCTTTTTTGGTAAATGTGCCGTCACCATTGTTGTAATAGATCGTGGATACACTTCCTGTAGATGAGGTGAAACCACACAGGATGTGGTCAGGGTAACCATTGTTGTCCAGATCTTCCCAGCAGGATGAATAATAGACAGCCTCGTAAAACATGTCACCGTTTTCTTCGAATGTCATGTCACCGTTATTGGTATACAGAATGGTCGATTTATTTCCAATATTATCGATCCCTGTTCTGAGAATATCGGCATAGTTGTCATTGTTATAATCGATGAACTCCAATGATCCCGCCTCGCATCCCCTGATCTCAATATCGGCCATCTCAAATGATCCGTCACCGTTGTTCATATAGATCTTCGCCACCTCTTCATCCTCACTGTTCCATCCCCCCATCACCAGGTCGGGCCTTCCGTCATTGTTCACATCACCCCAGTCAACCGTACTCGAATAGACGCCGGTCAGCCCCGCATCCATCTCTGTAAACACCAGCGAGCCTTCATTCCTGTAAATGAGCGATACCGGTCCGCCGACATCATTATCCCAGCCTGTATGGATGAAGTCGATATCCCCGTCGTTGTCATAATCGGCCAGGGCGCCTGTCCCCATTCTAAGCATGGGAATACCCAGCGGCACCTCCGTAAATATATTGGAACCATCGTTCCTGTAGATGCTGACAGCACTCTCGCCAAGAAAAATAAGGTCCAGGTCTCCGTCATTGTCCATATCTCCCCATGAGGCAAAACCATAGGTGTAATTCGGAAAGCCGACCCCAAGCCTGCTGAACATCGTTGAAAACGAGAACGGCCCCTGCCAGTCACCCACCAGTTCCGGTCCGCACGCGTCCTTCAGGTACAGGTCATACACCTTCGCCGGATCCAGGCCGGTAAGGGTGTCCGGGTTCGTGGCAGGAGTGATCATCGTCCCCGTGCCCTGAACAAATCCGCCTTCACCCCATTCGATGATGCAGTTTGCTGTAGATCCGTAAGTCCAGCGTATTTCGGAGGTATTGGCGTCTAAGGTATAGGCTGAAAGCCCGGTGGACGGTTCGCAGGTGCTGATCTCATGGAGGGAGATTTCTCCCGTATATGCGTGTGGCTCACTCCCGTATTCGTCACCCGAAATATAGAAAATGGCAGTTTGATCGCCGCTGACCCACTCCGCGACGGTTACCTCTACAAAGAATCTGTGATCACCGGGTTCTATACCGCCAAAACTGTTGTCATTGTCTCCCCAGGAGATGGTTCTGCCATCCACGCCGTTCAATGCTTCGGCCTCCTGACCGTTGTTGGCGATAGAAAAGGGATCTGTTGCATATCCTGTGGGCACAATTCCTTCGGGAAATTCAATGGCAAGGGAATCTCCCCATTCTATGTCCCAATTGTCGACATACTGCTCAATTCCGCTGAAGGTAAACCAAAGGATGCAGGTGGTTCCCTGGATATACCCGTTGTCGTTTACAATACGACAGTTGGAAACATCAGGCAAACAATATGTCTGGTTGCTGAAAACCAACAGAAAAAGCAGAAGCAAAAACGTTCTGGATCCCTGTATGTAGCTGCTACGAAATCGTTGCATTGGGGTGCGTTTCCGTTCTTTCAGGTATAAATTTAGGGAATAACCGGGTTTAAGTCAAGTATTTATTCAACGATCACCTGCCTGTTAGTCAGGAACGCCTCCGGTTTAATTCTGATAAGGCGGGCTGCCGGCGGCTGTCCACAGAGAACGATCGTTGTTTTGTAGGACCGTGTTTTCGTTATCAATAATTTCTTGCATCTTCCCCCCAATTGTCTTAATTTGCATAGTTGATCAATTTGTTTACCAAATGTGACGTATCCCATACCATGAAAAAAATTACAGTTTTTCTGATTGCAGCGTTTGTATGTGTCATTACAAACTGCGTAATTGCCCAGCAG
>JAGYMF010000142.1 GCA_018400695.1 Bacteroidales bacterium
TCAATGTATCGGCCATCGCCACCATGTTGCTGATGAGCGGAACACCTGCTGATGTAAATGCATCTGCACAGTTTTCATCAGATGAATTCCTCAGAAAGAAACTGAATCTGACCGATGAACAATACCGTGACATTTCTGAAATGGATGCAAAAATATTCAGGGTATACCAGAACATCATCGACATGCAGTGTGAGAACCAGTTCCAACTATTGAATGAACTCTCCAAAGAGGTGCCCGACAAGGAGGTAATGGATTCGCTGGTTGTAAATATCGGCAGACTCCATACCGGTCTGAAGCGACAAACCATCAAGCACTTCACCAACATCAGGTCGGTGGTTGATGATGAACAGGAAAAACTGCTGGAGCAGTTGCTGATCGATATGATGCAGATGAACAGGCAGTGCCGCTTCTGCAATAAAACCGACTGTGACAGGCGGAACCAGCTGTTGAACGAAAAATAAAATTTTATTAAGCAGAGACGCCAGATTTCTAAGAAAGTTGCGTCATATTGAAAACCGTAACCGGGAAAGACGCAACATGGCGATAAAGAATAACCATCAATGAACTGTTTAAAAACAAGGCGCACCATCATTACCGGGGAGGTAACCCCGGAAGCCGCAGGACATCTTACAGAATGCCCCTCCTGCCGGGAACTTCATCAAAAGGTTACACAGACCATGTCTCTGCTCGACCAGGAGGTCTCTGTCCCTGAATCGCTTGCAGCATCCGTACTTTCCAGGATAGAGGATACCCCAGCCCGTAGTCCAAAGAGCCTCGGTATGATCACCTTCATCCAGGTCGCTGCCGTGGTCTGTTTCGGAATCTTTATAGGGCATCAGTTTGGCAGACATGCCGTGCCATTCCAGAAATCTGCAAACGAAGATCCTGTAACACAATACTTCAAAGCACATCATCTGAATGTGGACCATTCAGGTTTCTCTTCAACATCAACTTTTATACACAATAACAATGAATAAAAAGAAGAACAGCAAGAACAGGATCACCAACTGGCCAAGGATTATCATCCAGTGGTCAGTGATCGCATTTATTGTTTTCCTGGCACTCAAACAGGTATTTAATGACAGCTTTAAGGCCGATTTTGAAGCCTACTGCCCGTTTGGCGGTCTCCAGGCGATCGGATCCTACCTTCTCAGTGGTAGCCTGGCATGCACCATGACCATCACGCAGATGGTTATGGGGGTACTCCTGTTCATTGGGGTGATCCTCCTCAGCAAGCTCTTCTGTGCCTATGTCTGCCCTATAGGAACATTCAGCGAATTCCTTGGTAAGCTGGGTGAAAAAATGAAGATCAGAATCACCATCCGGGGACTGGCCGATAAACTGCTCAGGTCCCTGAAATATGTGCTTCTTTTCCTCACGCTCTATTTCACCTTTGCATCGAACGAACTCTTCTGTAAAGAGTACGATCCCTTCTATGCCATTGTCTCCGGATACGATACCGATGTAACGGCACTCTATGCCACCATTGCCATCGCTGTCACAGTCCTGGGTGCGGTGTTCATCCGGCTTTTCTGGTGCAAATATCTTTGTCCCCTCGGAGCGATCTCCAATATATTCAAGTTCACCTGGTTCTTCCTTGGCGTGATGGCGGTCTATCTCCTGCTGCTGGTTTTTGGCGTAAACATTCACTATGCATGGCCCCTTGGGGTGGCATGCCTTGGAGGTTTTGTGATCGAACTCCTCGGACAGAAATCACGCTATTTCCCGGTAGCAAAGATTACCCGCAATGAGGAGACCTGCACCAATTGTCAGCTCTGCACCATTAAATGTCCTCAGGCCATCGATGTAGCCAGTGTGAAGACAGTTAAGCATGTTGACTGCAACCTATGCAGCGACTGCATTACAGTATGTCCCGAAGAGAACACACTGCATATCAACAAGAGGAAGCGCCTGAAGTGGATGCCCCCCGTTGCCATCATCACACTGTTTGTATTGGGCCTCATACTACAGTCGTTCCTGGAAATCCCAACCATCAATGAAAGCTGGGGAGAGCCCACTGAAAACGCTCAGATCATTACCTACTCCCGTGAAGGGTTAAAAACCATCACCTGCTTTGGAAGCTCAAAGGCTTTCGCAGCAAAAATGCGAAATGTAAAAGGCGTCTATGGTGTGGCTACCTATGTGGGCAGTAAAAAAGTAGAGATCTCCTATGACCCGGAAATTATCAGCGAAACTGAACTGGAGGGAACCCTCTTCACCCCCAGCAAGACCGTATTGAGAACGCTACCCGCAGGAACAGAACAAGTGATTGAGGTAAGCCTGCTGCTGGAAAATTTCTTCGACACGTACGACTTTTCATACCTTGCCAGGCACCTGCAGCAGGAGACCGGGGCCCTTGCAGTGGCATCAGAATTTGCCTGTCCGGTGATCGTAAAGATCTATTTCCCCACAGATGCAGAGATCAATGATGAAGCGTTAAAGGAAGTGCTGGAAGCAGAGTACCTGAGGTACGAAGTACGTGACAAGACCAATGAGGTGGAGCTCAATTACGAGGTGGTCGGTAATTTTAAAAAGGCAACCATTGAAAAAGGGGCCTATATTTCACTCCTCTTTGAACCTTTCGCCAGGGGCTTCAACAAATACGATACGTATGACCTTACTGTTATCGATATTTTCAGCATCCCGATGGGTAAGAACGTCAGGCTCACCAAGCGCCTGCCCTACCTGGTAAGTCACCTTTCAAACAATGACGGGATCGTGAAACTTGAAACAAGGCTGAACGAAGAATACAAACAAGTGCTGGATATTTCCTATATTGATACACTGACCAGTGGTGAGGATGTGTTTGAGCTGATCCTTTCCGACAGCCTGAAAGTATCCTATACCAGTGGGAAGCAGGAAATGGTAGAAAACATGTTCGATTTTTCAGAAAACCAAAACTAACCCCAACATTATGAAAAAGATCCTTCCTTTCATCCTGTTGATCTTCATCTCAATCTCTGTAATGGGCCAGATCACTTTCAACTGGGAATCCCAGCTGATCAATGAAGGCTACAATATAAAGGAGATGGATGTAGTGAACGACACCAACACGATCCTGGCAGGCTATGGAAACACCTTTGTAAGGACAAAGGACCAGGGGACATCGTGGGAAAAAGTTCCTCTCATCGACCCGGAATTCGACTGGGCAGATATCAGCATCAACAGCAACGGACTTGGATACGCGATTGCAGGCGATGAGAAAGTTGTCGACAACCCGTCTGGTGCAGAACCGGATGTCTATGCCGATGGTGTATTGCTCAAGACCACTGACTTCGGTGTAACCTGGTCCGTCTCCAATATAACGAACATCGGAGTATCCGGGGATGATCCGGCCGATTACCCCGCAGCAGACGGATGCTATGCCAGACATTTCCGCGCAGTGGAAGTATTGGAAGACAATACGGTATTCCTGAGCGTAGAATGGAAGTTGCACGACGGAGCCACCGGTGAAAGCTCCAGTCAGCGGGGCACCCTCAAATCCGCCGACGGAGAAAACTGGACGCCAATTATGGACAATGACTTCTACTCCCTGTGCATCGAAGCAGGACCATCCGGCATCTATTACGGCGGACTGAACCACCTGTTCCGGGCCGAAGCCGGTAATGACAATGTAACCGATATCTACACCGCCCTGACTACCGCAGCAGCGGATGAAACGGTTTTTGTGAGCGATGTAACCATGGGAAGTGAGGACCTTGTCTATGTGATCACATCCACCAACGGCATCTTCGTAACCGGCAACAACGGGGCCAGCTTTGAATTGCTGGGAAACGGGGCACCCGGGGGAGGCAACGACATGATCATTGTGAATGACTCCGTCTGGATGGTATTGGGAACCTCAACCAAATCGATGATCACGCGCGACAGTGGGGCCACATGGGAAGACTGCTATCCCGGTGCCACCTGCTATGAGATCGGCGGAATTATCAATGACAGCATCATCGGACTGGGAAAATCAGACATCCACAAACTTGCTGTATCGGATGCCATCAGCGGGAACTATGCCTGGACCAGCCAGGAGATCAATCCAGGTAACAATATGCAAAAGATGCACATCGTTGACGCGAATACTGCCATCATCGCCGGATACGGCAACACCCTGGTTAGAACCATAGATGGCGGCATCAGCTGGAACAGTATAGAAACACCCGAACTTCACGTTTATGGAGCCCTGTATGATTTTGAAAGCATCAGCACCTCCGGAACCGCATCCTATGCCATTACACGAAGATTGTATGTGGTAGATTTTCCGTCCTCCTCCCCCTACTCCGACCTTTACGGACATGGCCTCATCTATAAAACGACCGATAACTGGCAGACCTGGGAAATGCTTGATTACCTGAACGTGGGATCAGGAACGGACCAGACGTTTAATCCCAATGCTGAGGGATGCTATGGCATGAACCCTTACGAACTGGCATGTGTAAATGAGACCGTTGCCTATATGTATGTCAACTGGCTGGATACCATTGCCGGTCTGGACAACAAACTATCGCACGGCAACATATTCCTTACAAGGGATGGTGGTGATTCCTGGGAAGCACTCTTCGATGATATGGGAAATACCTACATCAACCACATCTGGGTAAAAGACCCGCAAACCGTCTATATTATTGGCAATCCCG
>JAGYMF010000143.1 GCA_018400695.1 Bacteroidales bacterium
CCATGTTTACCGACAGGCTGTTACCGCCGCAGGAACAGGTTGCATGGCCGCCCTGGATGCGGAACGCTACCTCGGCGAACTGGAATCAGAAGACTAAAAAAAAGCCGGTGATCATCTCACCGGCCTTTTTTTACTCTAAACTCTCAACTCTAATCTCTCAACTCCCTCAACTCTCAACTCTCTCAACTCCCTAAACCCTGAGCTTCGAGATATCCTGGAAGGTCTCCGTCTTGTATTCTCCTGAATTGAGCTTTGCAGCACACTCCTTGAATGCCGCGATGGTTTCGGCAACATCATCAAGATTGTGCATGGCTGTTGGTATCAGCCTGAGCAGGATATCACCTTTGGGAATTACAGGATAGATCACCATGGAACAGAAGATGTTGTAATTCTCCCGCAGGTCAAGGATCAGGTTCGTCGCTTCCACCAGTCCGCCGTGCATATACACAGGTGTAACAGGCGATTCCGTTACGCCGATATCGAAGCCATTTTCCTTCAGCCCTGTTTGCAGCGCATTGACCACGTTCCACAGGTTCTCCCGCAGTTCAGGCATTGTCTTCAGCATCTCCAGCCTTTTAAGCGCTCCGATCACCATCGGCATGGGGAGTGACTTGGCAAAGGTTTGTGAGCGCATGTTGTACCGCAGGAAGTCAACGACTTCACCCTTGCTGGCAACAAAACCGCCGATCCCGGCCATGGATTTGGCAAATGTAGAGAAGTATAGGTCGATCTTATCCTGAACACCATAATACTCGCCGGTACCCATTCCTGTTTCGCCCATGGTGCCAAATCCGTGGGCATCATCAACGAGCAGACGGAAATTGAACTCGTCCTTCAGGTCAGCAATGGCCTTCAGGTTCCCCAGGTCACCCGCCATGCCAAACACGCCTTCAGTAATGACCAGGACACCGCCGCCCTGCTGCTTGGCACGCTTTGTAGCACGCTCAAGCTGCTTGTGAAGGTTCTCCATGTTGTTGTGTGGGAAAACGAACCGTTTTGCCAGCGACATACGCATGCCGTCAAGAATACATGCATGCGATTCTGAATCGTATACAATCACATCGTTTCTTGTGGTTACCGCATCGATGATCGAGGTCATCCCCTGGTACCCGTAGTTCAGCAGAAAAGCATCTTCCTTCTGAACAAATTTTGCCAGTTCTTTTTCCAGTTCTTCGTGCTTCCTGGTCTGCCCGGACATCATCCTGGCACCCATGGGGTATGCCATCCCGTATTCTGCTGCTGCATCCGCATCTGCCTTCCGCACTTCGGGATGATTACCGAGTCCGAGATAGTTGTTGAGACTCCATGTCAACACCTCTTTTCCACGAAATTTCATTCGTGAAGAGATTTCACCTTCCAGCTTTGGAAAAGCGAAATAACCGTGCCCCGCCTTCTGGTATTGGCCAATCGGGCCCCTGTCGGTAGTAATTCTTTCGAAAATATCCACTACGCTATTTTTTATTGGTTAATAATGGGTGCAAATTTACTGTTTTTTACGGTGATGGCAAATTAAGATGATTTAACACTTTGGTGCGAAATTTGATTGCTATTTTTACGTTCTTTAAAAAGGAATGACGACCGTGCTGTTCAACAAAGACGGAATATGTTCTCTGTAAGACAGATCGGTTGTTTTCATTCGGGGTTTAATTTGTTTTATTTATTCATTCATTTATTGTATTTTTGCGCCATGCTTAAAATGAGGGTATACAGGGTTGGTATCTTTCTGTTGTTCATGTTGATGATCGCAGGATGTGGAGAGTATGAGAAAATTCTGAAGAGCAGGGATTACCCTGTGAAGTTTGATATGGCAATCGATTATTATGATGATGGCGAATTTGTGAAGGCAGCTACCCTGCTCGACCAGGTGGCGAATATATACAGGGGTACCACCAAGGCCGATACGGTAAAATATTACCAGGCGATGAGTTACTACGGCCAGCGGGATTACCTCCTTGCCGGTCACTATTTTAATGAGCTCGCTACCACCTATGGCAACAGCAACTACCTCGAAGAGAGTGAGTTCATGGAGGCTTACTGCTACTACAAAATGTCTCCACGGCCCTCGCTGGATCAAACCTCTACCTATAAGGCGATCGGGGCTTTCAAGATGTACATGATGAAGTATCCGGCATCTGAACATATCCCGGAAAGTAAGGAGATCATTGCCGAACTGAACGATAAGATCGTAGAAAAATCATATAACAGCGCAAAACTTTATTACGACCTGGGATATTACAAATCGGCAGTGCTGGCTTTGCGGAACAGCCTCTCTGAATATCCTGAAACACAATACAGGGAAGAGTTATTGTACCTTATCCTGAAATCGACTTACCTTCTTGCAGAGAACAGCGTGGAGAGTAAAAAGAAAGAGCGTTTGCAGAGCACGACAGACGAGTACCTCTCTTTCAGGTCTGAATTTCCGGAGAGCAAGTACATGAAGGAAGCTGATAAAATCTTCAACGATACGAAAAAGGATTTAGAATTGTATACAACAAATAACTGAGATGGATTATAAAAAGTCAAAAGCTCCGCTGACAACGGTTACACGAGACCTGAAACTGAATGATTCAAAAATTGGCAACATCTACGAAACGGTGATGGTGGTCTCCAAAAGGGCCAACCAGATCAGTGTCGAGATGAAACAGGAGCTGAACCAGAAGCTGGAGGAATTTGCATCCTATACCGATAACCTGGAAGAGGTGTTTGAAAATCCTGAGCAGATCGAGATCTCCAGGTATTTCGAACGACTTCCGAAACCCACGCTGATCGCCCTGCAGGAGCTTGACGATGACAATATCTATCACCGGATCAACGAAGAGATCGAACCTGTTGAATAGATTCCGCCAATGAAGCTGTCCGGTAAAAAGATCATCCTCTCTGTCACCGGTGGCATCGCCGCCTATAAATCAGTCGTACTGCTGCGCCTGCTCCTGAAAGAGGGTGCAGATGTGCAGGTGCTGATGACCCCCACTGCACAGCAATTCATAGGGCCGGTAACCTTTGCAGCCCTCTCCGGCAAGTCCGTCCTGTCCGATTTCTTTGATCCTGCCGGCGGACAGTGGAACAGCCATGTGGAGATGGGTGTGAATGCCGACCTGATGATCATCGCTCCCGCCACAGCCACAACCATGGGCAAAATGGCAAATGGCATTGCCGATAACCTGGTAGTTACAACGTACCTCTCTGCACGTTGTCCTGTCGTTGTCGTACCGGCAATGGATATGGACATGTTTGCCCACCCCTCCACGCAGCGCAACCTGGAGATCCTCACCACTTACGGTCACCACATCATGTCTCCTGCTGAAGGCGAACTGGCCAGCGGGCTGAGTGGGAAGGGCCGTATGCCGGAACCTGAAGAGATCATGCGCTATATCGACACATTGCCTGCTGACGAAAAAAAAAAGTCCTGAATAAAAAAATCCTGATTACAGCGGGACCTACACACGAAGCCATCGATCCCGTACGTTTTATTGGTAACCACTCCTCAGGGAAGATGGGATTTGCCATTGCTGAGGCCTATGCTGAACGTGGCGCTGATGTGACGCTGGTATCGGGCCCTACCAGCCTTCAGCCAATAAATAGAAATATTGAAATACACCGGGTTGCATCTGCAGCAGAGATGTATGAAACATGCCTCTCACTGGCCGGAAATGCCGATATTGTGGTATTTTCTGCAGCGGTGGCCGATTTTACACCCGAGATTCAGGCTGCTCAGAAGATTAAGAGTGGGGGAGGGGCGCTGACGATCCGGCTGAAACCAACGGTCGATATTGCCGCGGAACTGGGGAAGAACAAGCGGGCCGACCAGCTGTTTGTGGGGTTTGCGCTGGAGACACAGGAGGGGGTGAAGCATGCCAGGGGCAAACTTGAACGGAAAAACTTTGACATGGTGGTCCTCAATTCGCTGGAAGACAAGGGTGCCGGGTTTGGTACCGAAACGAACAAGGTCACGATGATTGACAAATCGGGCAATATTGATACTTTTGAATTAAAGCTGAAGACCGAGGTGGCCCGTGATATTGTCGATAAGACCATAAAAATGTTGAATGATGCGTAGACTGTTATTGAGCCTTGTATTCCTGTTGCTTTTGTCCGGACTGACCGCGCAGGAGCTGAAATGCAATATCCAGGTGGTGAGTCAGAAGGTACAGGGTACCAATAAGCAGGTGTTCGAAACCCTGCAGAGTGAGATCTATGAGTTCATGAACAATACGGTGTGGACCGACCATATCTATACATTGGAGGAGCGGATCGAGTGTAACCTGATGTTCAATATCACAGAGCAGCTGTCGGCCGATGAGTTCAGGGGAACCCTCCAGATCCAGTCACGCCGCCCGGTATTTAATACCAATTACTACACGACCATGTTCAATTTCATGGACAATGATATCCGGTTCAGGTACGTGGAGTTCGAGCCGCTGGTCTTCGATGTTAACACACACACTTCCAACCTGACCTCGCTGCTGGCGTTCTATGCCTATTTTATTATCGCGATGGATTATGACTCGTTTTCGCTGGAGGGTGGTACACCTTATTATAAGTTGGCCGAGAAGATCGTAACGAATGCACAGAATTCCGCCCAGAAGGGGTGGAAGCCTTCGGATGACATGTCGCACCGGAACC
>JAGYMF010000144.1 GCA_018400695.1 Bacteroidales bacterium
TTCACTCCCTGCTGATGAATACTGCAGGTGATCACCTGTCAGCATCACAATAGAATGAGCCTGTGACTGAAGATTAAGTTGCACTGCTTTTACTCCGGCGGCTGCAACCAATGAACTTTTCTACAGAAACAAGGTTAAATATTTCCCGGAATGTATGAATAGTACAGCCCCTTTTACTATTTTTGCAGGCTTTTAAAACAGAATATATTACAATGGAGATCAGAAATATAGCGATCATCGCACACGTCGATCATGGAAAAACCACCATGGTTGACCGCATACTGCACCAATCCAACCTTTTCAGAGACAACCAGGAGATGGGAGATCTGATACTCGACTCCAACGACCTGGAGCGGGAAAAAGGAATAACAATACTGTCCAAAAATGTATCTGTACGATACAAAGATACCAAGATCAATATCATTGATACACCCGGACACTCAGATTTTGGTGGCGAGGTGGAGCGTGTGCTGAATATGGCCGATGGTGTACTGCTCCTGGTAGATGCATTTGAGGGTCCAATGCCTCAAACACGGTTTGTGCTGCAAAAAGCCCTTGAACTGGGTCTCAAAGTGATCGTAGTCATCAACAAAGTGGACAAACCCAATTGCCATCCTGAAGATACCAATGAACTGGTCTTTGAACTGATGTTCTCACTGGACGCCTCGGAGGATCAACTCGACTACCCGGTGGTTTACGGATCGTCAAAGGACGGTTGGATGGGCGAAGACTGGAGCAATCCCACTACAGATGTTACATACCTTCTTGATACGATCATTAAACACATTCCTGCAGCTACGGAGAACCCGGGAACACTCCAGATGCGAATCTCCTCCCTTGACTATTCCTCCTATACAGGAAGGATTGCTGTGGGCAGGGTACACAGGGGCAGTATTCAGATGGGCGATCAGTTAGCCATTGTCCAACGCAATGGCGAAATCCACTATTCCACTGTCAAAGAGCTCTACCTCTTTGAAGGCCTGGGAAAAGTAAAAACCAAAGACCGCATCACTTCCGGAGAGATCGTTGCTGTTATCGGACTGGAAAATTTCGACATCGGTGATACCGTAGCCGATAAAGAGGAACCTGAAGCGCTCACCACCATCGCAGTGGACGAACCGACCATGAGCATGCTGTTCACCATCAATAACTCCCCTTTCTTCGGACGCGACGGAAAGTTTGTAACGTCCAACCACCTGCGCGAGAGACTGTTCAAAGAGACTGAAAAGAACCTCGCTTTGAAGGTGGAAGAGACCGGTTCGGCCGACAGTTTCCTGGTCTACGGAAGAGGAATTTTACACCTGTCAATCCTCGTTGAAACCATGCGCAGAGAAGGATATGAACTGCAGCTTGGTCAGCCCAAGGTTGTTACAAAAGAGATCGACGGATTCAAACACGAGCCTGTTGAACTGCTTTACATCAATGTTACGGAAGAATTTTCCGGAAAAGTCATCGAGATCGTTACCAAACGAAAGGGAGACATCCTGAATATTGAAAAGAGAGAAGACCGCGTGAACCTGGAATTTAAAATCTCTGCTCGCGGCCTTATCGGATTAACGAACCCGATCCTCACAGCCACTGAAGGAGAGGCAGTCATCTCCCACCGGTTCAAGGATTATGAACCCTGGAAAGGCGAAATCATTGAAAAAAGGAACGGGGCACTGATCGCTATGGAAACGGGTATTGCCATCGCTTACTCGATAGATAAACTGCAGGACCGCGGCAAGTTCTTCATCGATCCCAACGAAGAGATTTATGAAGGACAGGTGATTGGAGAAAATACGCGTCAGGATGACCTCGTCGTAAACGTAATCAAAACAAAGAAGCTGACAAACATGCGTGCATCCGGCTCGGATGACAAAACAGCCATTGCACCAGCCATTAAGTTCTCGCTGGAGGAGGCCATGGAATATATTGGGGAAGATGAATATGCAGAGATAACCCCGAAGCACATCCGGCTAAGGAAAATCATGCTCAAAGAACATGACCGCAAGCGGCAGAAAAACAGTTAGCTCTGCGTTTGAAGCCCTCTGCATACTTCTTGATTATAAAGGAATATCCGTATCTTTATGACGAAACAGGGTTATGGCTCTGCGCCTGAATACCTGTACCAAATCATAACCTTAGCATATGCAGCCGATCTATCTCGATCATAATGCCACAACACCCATCGCCACGGAAGTTGCCGCAGCGATGCGCCCCTATCTTGAACAATATTTCGGGAATCCTTCCAGCACCCATTCCTTTGGCACTTCAACCAAAAAGGCGGTCGAAAAGGCCCGTGGCCAGGTTGCTGCCCTGATCAATTGCGATCCCTCTGAAGTAGTCTTCACCAGCGGAGGCACTGAATCCAACAACTATGCATTGAAAGGTGTGGCCCATGCCTCTGGCAAACAGGGAAATCATATCATCACCTCTTCCATCGAACACCCTGCCGTTTTCGAGGTCTGCCGCTACCTGGAGAAACATGGATTCGAAGTTACCTATCTTCCGGTTGATGAGTTCGGTCTGGTTGACCCTCATGATGTTAACAAATCGATACGGCCGGAAACCATTCTTATCTCCGTGATGCACGCCAACAATGAAGTCGGCACCATTCAACCTATCTCAGAGATCTCAGCTTTCGCCCGCAAACACAATATTATCTTTCATACGGATGCAGCACAGTCACTTGGAAAAATTGAAACCGATGTACAGGCTCTGGGTGTTGACCTGCTCAGTATCGCTGGGCACAAGCTTTATGCGCCGAAAGGTATCGGGGCACTGTATATCAGGTCAGGTGTACAGCTCGAAAAGCTCATCCACGGAGCTGATCATGAACAGAACATGAGAGCCGGCACCGAAAACGTCCTGGAAATCGTCGGACTTGGAATGGCCTGCGAACTGGCTGGAAAAGAGTTGGAAAAAAACAAAATTCACTACACGAAAACACGGGATTACCTGTATCAACTTATCACTGAAGCACTTCCTTCTGTGAAACTGAACGGGCATCCGGAACAGAGGCTCCCCAATACCCTCAGCCTCTCATTTCCAAATGTAGAAGCCAACACCCTTGTCTCCAGACTTGAAGGCGTGGCTATCTCAGCAGGCGCAGCCTGTCATTCGGAAAGCATTGATGTGTCGGCCGTTCTTGAAGCCATGAAACTTCCCATCGAATATGCCATGGGGACGGTCCGCTTTTCTACCGGCCGCAACAACACCATGGGTGAAATGAAGCAAGCTGCAGAAGAGATTATCGCCACAGCCGGTATCCTGATGCCTGATACTGCGGTTACCAAACTGAAAGAGAAGGTCGACAGCAAAAACATCCGGCTTACCCAATACACCCACGGACTGGGTTGTGCCTGCAAAATAGAGCCGCTTCAGCTCGAAAGAATTCTTGCTTCCCTTCCCATGTTCTCTGATAAGAATGTGCTGGTTGGGACAGAGACCTCTGATGATGCTACAGTATACAGAATCAGCGACGATTTTGCCCTTGTTCAGTCACTCGATTTCTTCACCCCGATTGTAGATGATCCGTACGATTTTGGTGCCATTGCTGCAGCCAATGCCCTGAGCGATATCTATGCCATGGGAGCCACTCCCCTGTTCGCTATGAATATTGTCGGATTTCCGGAAAACACCCTCCCGATGTCGGTACTGGAGCAGATCCTGAAGGGAGCGCATGATAAAGCTGCCGAGGCTGGCATTTCAGTGCAGGGAGGTCACACTATTGAAGATCCTGAACCCAAATACGGAATGGTGGTCAGCGGTGGTGTTCATCCCGCGAAAGTAATCCGCAATGTAGGGGCACTCCCGGGCGACCAGTTCATCCTGACCAAACCATTGGGAACGGGAATCCTCTCCACTGCCATGAAACGAGGATTGATAGACCAACCATTACAGCAGGAAGTCATCTCCCTGATGTCATCCCTGAACCGGATCGCCGCCGAAACAATGATAAAATTCGATGTACATGCCTGTACGGATATCACCGGATTTGGATTGATGGGACATCTCTCTGAGATGAGTCGCGGATCAAAATGCAATGCTGAACTCATTTTTAACCAGGTTACCTTTATCCGGGAAGCCAGGTCACTTGCCACCGCAGGTGTTATTCCCGGGGGGACCTTTAACAACCATGCATACACAAAGAATCACACGGAATATGGTGCACTGAGCAGGACGTTGCAACTGATGCTGTGCGACGCACAGACTTCCGGAGGCCTCCTCATTGCACTTCCTGGCAAGGAGGCTGAAAAGTGTCTGATTGAACTAAAAACTGCAGGTCTCGCAGATGCTGCGATCATTGGACATTTTGAACGCGAAGGCAGCGGCAAGATCACCGTCCACAGCTAACCAAAAAACCCGCCCTGGGATAACCTTCCACTATCAGGGATAAAAATTCAAAAACGGGGACAATCTGTTGTATTCCGGGACCAATAAGCGCCGTTGGTTGCTGTGATCCCTCTATATTTACATCAAAAATATTACAATGACAGCCAACACAAAAATTTCGAGATTTTCCCAAAAAGAGGAGTACGCCAATGCACTCTCACATTTCATAGGAGCACTGCTCTCTACTGTAGCCCTGATCCTTATGTTGGTGCAGTCTGCTAAATATGGTAACGGTTGGCACA
>JAGYMF010000145.1 GCA_018400695.1 Bacteroidales bacterium
GGACCGCGTCTATGCTGACTGGGAGCTGAGGATCTCCCTCAAACCACAATACGAAGCATCATTTGTCCTTCAGCCCGAGACCGCCATGGAGGTAATCCGCATCCAGGTCGAGAATTTCATCACAGGTACCGACCAGCACCTGGATGTTCCGATGTCACTGCTGTCAATTGTTGAAAAATCATTTCCCGGAAAATAAAAATATTTTTGAATTGCAGGAATGAGATTTGTATCTTGCAGCAGATGAGGCCGGAATTTTCAGCGCCGGGTTTTAACCATATAAAACACCACTTAAATGATTTAATAATGAAAAAAAGAATGACACGTTCACTGGCCGGGTTGATCGTTTTGGCTGCATTTACACTGCCGGCCTGTGAATTTCTCGAAGATTGCGGACAGTGCGAATTTGTAGAGGATGATGGCACGGAAATTACCGTCATCACCCCCGCACTGATTTATTGTGGAGAGTCCTACCAGGAAAAACTAAATTCCACACCAGTAGAGGTAGCAGGAGTTACTACCTACTGGAATTGCTATTAACCTTACACTCTTAAACAACAGGGGCAGCCGGAATATACCTGGCGGCCCCTGTTTTTTTTGCTGAAGGCGGAGTGGATCAGTAGCGGACACCGATCACCACCACATCATCCACCTGTTCGACATCGGCCCTGTACTCTTCAAATACCTCATCGAGCTTTGTTCCCTGGTCGATCATATCAAGGTGCTGGATATCCAGGAGCACATTACGGAAATTCTTGGAGAGAAATTTTTTCTGTTTCGGTCCCCCGAACTGGTCCACATACCCATCGGAGAAGGTATAGAAGGTATCTCCCTTTTTCAGGTCCACCACCACCGGGGTAAAATCGTCCATGACCTCATGGATGGCCACCGGCATCTTATTCGCCTTGTGCTGGATCATCTCCCCGTCCCTGACAAGGTACAACGGGTTATTGGCACCGGCAAAATGGAGTTTATCCTTTTCGAAATCGATCACACAAACGGTCATATCCATTCCATCCTTCACCTCCGAACGTGCCTCCCGCTGGTTGAGCGATTCGATGATCATGGCCCGCAGGTTGTTCAGGATCGCGTCGGGAGCAGTGACGTTACGGTTCAGGATGATCTCATTCAGCAGGCTCACCCCCAGCATGCTCATAAAGGCGCCGGGAACACCATGCCCGGTGCAGTCGGCTGCAATAATGATCAGCTTGTTATCCAGCTTGTCGGCCCAGTAAAAATCGCCACTGACAATGTCCCTCGGCTTATACAGCACAAAATGTTCGAGCTCATCGGTAAAGAGTTCCATGGAGGGCAGGATGGCGCGCTGTATCTTCTGTGCATAATGGATACTGTCGGTGATGTGTTTCTTCTGGTAGGCGATCTGGTCGCGCTGCGCGGTAATTTTCCTGTTCTTCTCCTCAAGCAGTTCGTTGGCCCTCTTCTTGTTCCTGTAGTTGACAAAGATGAAATAGGCCAGTCCCAGCATCAGTACCAGGGCAACAATCGCCGCAATAATGACCAGCTTCTGTTTCTGTATCGCTTCCAGCTGGATGGCAATTTTCTCTTCGTTCTCCCTGATCTGATCGTCACGCTCCGAGATCAGGACTTCCCGTTCGCTGATCTCTGCCTGCTGTTTCTCCAGTACCGCTTTTTGTTTTGTAACCTCCTGCTGCTGCTCGGTGATCATCGCCTTCTGACTAACAATCTCCTTCTCCTGTTTCCTGATGGCACGGTCCTTTTCCTGAAGTTCGCGGTCCCTGTTCAGCAGTGTCCTGATCTTATCCTCCAGCTCTTTCTCCTTCAGCATGATCTCAGCCCCCAGTGCCTTCAGCCGCTCAATCTGCGCCTGGATCATTGAGTCCTGCTCGGCGATTACGATCTGTTGTTGCCGGGTGATCTCCTTCTCCTCCTGCAGCTGCTCATCGGTCACATCATACAGCTGCTCCCAGTCCTCCCGTGTCTTGATCGCCTGACCGAGAAAAAGTTCGTTGGCCGACAGGCCGTGGGCCCGCATCAACTCCTCATTGGCCTCAAAACGGGGCTTACCGTTCACCACAACGAAATTGATCATAGATTCCCTGAAGGGGTATCCCTCACCGATCAGCAGCGTATTCCACCCCTCCATCTGGTTCAGCACCTCTTTGATCCTGTATCCCTCCTTGCTGTTCAGGTAGATCACCTGGGTCTCTGAGAGCATGTTCGGACGTGGCACCAGGTTAATCCGGACCGGTTTTCCCTGGATAAATTTTCGTTCCGTAGCCATTCTTTGCAACGGCCAATAGAAATCATCATCATCATCCAGCACGGTAATGGTAAAATCTTTCAGTTCATCGAAGCTTTCATCATATTCCACATATTTAGCAATATCCAGTATCAGGGTAGCCCGGGTATTGTCGTCCAGTTCGGTCTGCTCCTGAGAAACTGCGGGGGTAGTCAGCACCAATAAGAAAAGAACCAGTGCTGACAGTTGGATGTTTTTCATGCCTACAGTACTTAATTTATTTGGGTAAGATTTTTTTTTCAAGATAGTTATTTCTGTTCATGCAGTGAAACGAACTGAAAAATAATTTGCTTATCCGCTTAATGACTGCTAAATTGGCATTGTTTTAAACAGCCGGCAAACCTATACAAGGCATACATGACCCTCTCCGGATATATTGCAGTTGTTGTTGTGATCCTGATGATCATTGCCTTGCTCAAGGAGTTGATGCGGCCCGGACTTGTCCTTTTTACTGCTGTGGTAATCTTCATGGTTGCCGATATCATCTCTTCTGAAGAGGCCCTTTCCGGTTTTTCCAACAAGGGGATGATTACTGTAGGGATCCTTTTCCTGGTAAGTGAAGGGTTCAAACAGACCGGCGCACTTTCTAAATTAGCCACCATACTTTTACCAAAAAAGCGGGCACCCATTCCCAGGCTGATTCTTCGGCTCACCATCCCCATTGCAGGGGTTTCCGCATTCCTGAACAACACCCCGATGGTGATCATTTTTGCCCCGATGATCAAAAAATGGGCTGAAAAACTAAGCCTTCCCAGCCAGAAATTCCTGATCCCACTCTCCTATGCCACCATTTTCGGGGGCACCTGCACACTAATTGGCACCTCCACCAACCTGGTGGTACATGGGATGATGCTCGACCGGGGCATTGACGGGCTTGGCTTTTTTGAATTGGCGAAGGTGGGAATCTTTATCACCATCATGGGTTTTATCTATCTGAACCTCTTCTCGAACCGTTTGCTGCCGGGAGAGGTCATCCCCAGGCACAGCTTTCCCAATGATGTCAGGGAATACTATTTTGATATTGTCCTCACCGAAGACAGCCATCTTATCGGCAAGGAAATTGAGAAAAGGCGGCTCCCCGGACTTTCAGAATTTGTAGTAAAGACCGTCATCCGTGACGAAAAGCATATCCGCATCTCCAACACCCCGTTCGAGATCATGGCGGGAGATGAGATAATGCTGGCGGGAAAATCCGAAGATGTCGGATTCCTGATGCAGCAGGGAGGGATTACACTTAAATGCATGGAAAATGCAGACGCGCGTTTCATGAACCAGAACCTCAAACTAATTGAAGTAGTGCTTGCTCCCCGTTTTCCGGGGATACAGAAAACGCTCGGAGAGTTTGACTTCATGGGGCATTACAGTGCAATAGTGATGGCGGTGCACCGGAACGGAGAACGCATCACCACCAATCTGAACAGTGTGGAGTTGAAGTCGGGCGACAACCTGATGTTGCTGACCACTGATGATTTCAACCGGTACTGGGGAGAATCAAGGGTATTCTATATGTCGTCTGAGATCGGCGATATGGACAGTTCAAAAGACAGGCGGCGACGCTGGATTGCGGTAATCATCACCCTGCTGATGGTGGTAGGTGCTACCCTGGGCGATCAGCTACCCACCTACGGCAATGTAGAGCTCGACATGTTTTTCTTTGCTGCCATAGCCATGGTCCTCATGGCCTCCATGAAAATTTTTACGCCAAAAAAATACACCAAGCCCATCAACTGGGATGTGCTTATCACCGTAGCAAGTGCCTTCGGTATCAGCCGCGCACTGCAAAACTCAGGGGTTGCTGATATCATCGCCCATTCGACCATTAATCTTGCAAAGAACCTCGGGCCGATCGGAGTGCTGGCAGCCATTTACATCATCACCAACATCTTTACCGAGATCATTACCAACAACGCGGCGGCAGCCCTCAGTTTTCCCATTGCACTCTCTGCGGCCACCCAGCTGGGTGTGGATCCACGACCATTTTTCATCGCCATTGCCATTGCCGCATCCAGCAGCTTTTCCACCCCCATCGGCTACCAGACCAACCTGATCGTTCAGAGCATCGGGAATTACAAGTTCGGAGATTACTGGAAAATCGGTCTTCCGCTGAACCTGCTTGCATTCATTATCAGCATGATCATGATCCCGCTTTTCTGGAGTTTCTGAAAAAAGAAAACCGCAGAAGGATATCTTCCCCTGCGGTACAAATAAGGCAGACCGGTAAAAAACCGATTCCTGCTACTCCTGCTCCTTCAGCCTGTATACCCTGATCCAGTCGATCTCCAGGGCAGCCGGCAGGCCGTAATCCGATGCCCAGTCCTTCAGTCCGGTACTG
>JAGYMF010000146.1 GCA_018400695.1 Bacteroidales bacterium
ACAGTATGGGGATGTTGGCTGAGGAGAAGCCTTTGTAGCTGAGTCTTTTGATCAGTTCGAAAGTTGTATTGGAGACCACCGGGCTTTTGAATTTTACCATTTTCACATGATCAGGCTTTGTTTCCAGCAAGTTGGTTTGCAGTGATCCGAGATATCCAGTCAGCGTCATGACCAGTTCTTCGCGGATAGGATCAATGGCCGGGTTGGTTACCTGTGCGAAAAGTTGTTTAAAATAGTTGAACAACCGGTAGGGCTTTTCAGAGAGTACGACCGGAGGTGTGTCGTTTCCCATAGAGCCGATTGGTTCTTTGGCAGTGGTGGCCATGGGTACGATGATCTTTTCAATGTCTTCGGTTGAATAGTTAAAGGTTTGTTGATAGTGATCATGTTCATCTTCCAGTGAAGCAGGAGCTTTCTGTCCGGTCTCAATTTTTTCAAGGCTGACCATATTCTCTTTGATCCAGTTGATATATGGATATTCGCCGGCCAGGGATGCCTTGATCTCAGGATCATACTGGATGGTTCCCTCCTGTGTATCCACCAGCAGGAGTTTGCCGGGCCGGAGGCGTCCTTTTTCTATGATATCTTCCGGAGGGAAGGATTGCACCCCCACTTCCGATCCCATCACCATGATATCGTTCTTCGTGATCAGGTACCTTGAGGGACGCAGCCCGTTGCGGTCGAGCGTTCCTCCGATATATCTTCCATCGCTGAACAGCAGTGATGCCGGACCATCCCAAGGCTCCATAAAGGTAGAATGGTACTGGTAGAAGGCTTTCAGTTCGCGGGAAATGGGATTTTTCTCGTTCCATGATTCAGGGATGAGAATGGACATGGCGTAGGGCAGTGATTTGCCACTCATGACGAGAAACTCAAGCACATTATCGAGCGAAGCCGAATCACTTTTGTCAGGTTCGATGACAGGGTAGATTTTTGACAGATCGCCCAGTTTATCAGATTTGAGAATGGACTCCCTGGCAGTCATCCAGAATCGGTTTCCTTTTACAGTATTTATTTCGCCGTTGTGTGCAAGCATGCGGAAAGGCTGTGCCAGGTCCCAGGTAGGGAAGGTGTTGGTGCTGAACCTTGAGTGCACCAGGGCAATGGCACTTTCCATTCTTTTGTCGCGCAGATCGGTGAAGTACTCACCAAGCTGTTCGCTTGTGAGCATTCCTTTGTAAATGATGACTTTTGTTGAAAGGCTGGGGATGTAGAAGAAACTTTTTTGTCTGATTGCAGTGTCGGCGATGGCCTTTTCCGTTCGTTTTCTGATGATATAGAGTTTTCTCTCCAGTTCATCCCGGGACATATTTTTTCCTGAAAGCATGATCTGCCTGATGACCGGTTCGGCCGCCAGAGCGATCTCACCCAGGGTGGAGTTATCGGTGGGGACATCCCTGAAAGTAAGGAATTCGACCTCCTCCTCTTCAATGATCTTAAGCATGATATCTTCACATACCCTGGCAGATGACGCATCCTGCGGCAGGAATACGAGTCCTGTACCAAACTGTCCTTCATGCGGAATGGTATATCCCTCCATGAGGTAGAAATCACGCGGGACTTGCATCAGTATTCCAGCGCCGTCACCCGTTTTACTGTCAGCCCCTTCGGCACCCCTGTGGGTCATATTCACAAGGGTTTCGAGTCCCCGTTGAATGATCTGGTGCGATTTCACCCCTTTAAGGTGGGCTACAAAACCGATTCCGCAATTGTCATGTTCCAGGTCATGACGATAAAGTCCCTGCTGCTTTGGACGTTCACTTCTCATACTGTCAACTTTTTTAAAAAAAAGACCGTTCCTGTATATTCATTCCGGGAACGGTCTCTGTTTTTTCTTTCATATCCACCTACCCGGATTGTCGCATACCAGCTCCGATCCTGATCGTAAACCTGTTCTGATGGTGTTTTAGTTTGTACATGCAGGTGCAAATATAGGGATTATATATTTCGAATCAAAAGCAGGAAATCAATAATAATTATAAATTCAAATAATTATAGGGTATAAATGTTAAAAAGTGAAAGTTAACGATTGTAATTCAGCTGTTTCTTAAAGGTTTGATAAGGTATGATAACAGTTGTTGTAGAGAGGTGTTTTAAAAAAAGCGGTGCTGATTTCAGCACCGCTTTATAAACTACCAAGTGTAAAAATTAAGGGGGAGATAAAATGATGGGGAAATTAGTTGAATGCAGATTCGCCGTGTTCATATACATCCAGCCCTTCTTCTTCGATGACTTTGCTGACCCGGATACCTGAGGTTTTTTTAAGGATATAGAACAGAATAAATCCAAGTCCCATAGCCCAGGCCGCAACAGCCAGTACGCCGATGGTCTGAATGCCGAGCAATTTTGCTCCTCCTCCATAGAGCAGGCCTTCCGCTGTGCTGAAGAGTCCTACCAGGATTGTTCCGGTTGCTCCGCTGAGTCCATGCACGGAAACGGCACCAACCGGATCATCTACTTTCAGTATTCGCTCGATGAATTCAATGCCAAATACGAGAACAATACCGGCAATAATACCGATGACAACAGCACCTCCCGGACTTACAACATCGCATCCAGCAGTGATTGCTACCAGTCCGGCGAGGGCACCGTTCAGGGTAATTGATAGGCCGGGGCGTTTATATTTCATCCAGGTAATGAACATAGCAGTGACAGCACCGGCAGCAGCGGCAAGGTTTGTGGTAATAAAGATATGGGAAATTGCTTTTGCGTTATCAAGTCCGGCGGCAGCGAGCTGAGAGCCCGGATTGAATCCAAACCATCCGAACCAGAGGATGAATACACCCAGTGCACCCAGTGCCAGGTTAGAACCAGGAATTGCTTTTGGTTTTCCGTTTTTGCCATATTTGCCAATTCTTGGTCCTATCATGGCTGCACCGATCAGTCCGACCCAGGCTCCTACTGAGTGGACAACGGTTGAACCAGCGAAGTCGTGGAATCCGAGTTCAGAGAGCCAGCCGCCTCCCCATACCCAGTGTCCTGAGATAGGATAGATAAATACAGTGATAGCTATACTAAAAATTAGATAGGCGGAAAATTTGGTTCTTTCGGCGACGGCACCAGACACGATGGTTGCAGCAGTGGCGGCAAAGACCGTCTGGAACATCAGGGAGGCTTTGTCGGGCACTCCGTTAACTTCATTGCTATTGAAGAACAGGGATGCTTTCCCGATGAAACCGCCCACATCTTCTCCGTACATGATCGTGTAGCCGATCAGCCAGAAGGCCAGAGAGCCGATGGAGAAGTCCATCAGGTTTTTCATTAAAATATTTGCAGTGTTTTTGGATCTGGTAAAACCCGATTCGACCAGCGCGAATCCGGGCTGCATGAACATAACCATTGCCGCAGCAATCAGAATCCATAGGGTATCTATTGAAATCGCAATTCCTTCCATGGTTTTTATATTTTCAGATTAGAAATTAGTCTTTGATATAGAGTGATTCATCTCCTTTTTCACCGGTTCTTATGCGGATACTTTCATGAATATTTGAGACGAATATTTTACCATCGCCTACCTGACCTGTTCCGGCAGACCTGGAAATGGTTTCTATGGTTCTCTCCAGGTTGATATCCCTTACAACGATCGAAAGGTAGATTCTTTCGATGGAACTCGTGTCATAGGCGATGCCCCGGTATACGCGGCTTTGACGTGCCATACCAACACCCCTGGCATCCCAGAAAGAGAAAAATTCAATACCATTATCATGCAGGGCATCCCTGACCTCTTCAAATTTGGTTTTCCGAATAATCGCTTCAATTTTTTTCATGTCTATGCGTTTTATTGGTTTTCAATACTGTCAGAATGAAACGCCGAATACAATGTAAAACTGCTCAGTTTCCGGATTGAGAATTACAGAGCCGCTCACAGGCAGTGCGAAAGATTCTGTGATGGCAAGGTCTTTGCTTACAGACAAACCTATATTGCAGACAGCAAAGTTTCCTGTGGAGGTGTGCCATCCGTCGCCTGCACCAATGAAAAGGCTCACCGATTCCAAAGCGTACCCCAGTTCAAAATACATATCCCCTCCAGCTGACTCAGCTCCCGGGGCTTCGTTGATGATGTAATTGACACCTACAGTAAAATCTGCGATCTCATAGCCGAGATTGATTTCGAATGCGTGAGACCCGCTGGCGGTTGAATAATCAAAATAGTCTGTTCCGGGATAATAGTAATCTGTAAGTCCGATACTCAATCCAAAATCGAATCCATAAGAAAGGTAGAGGTCCGCCTCCGCTGCTTCATTGTCAGTCACCCCGGCAGATCCCCATGATCCTATTGCAAAGTTTCCTGCACTGAATTCAACGTATGGTTGCACCGCGGGACCGGTTCCGAATTTTGTGCCCCGCCATATATAATTGCTGACGATGTCGGCTCCGGCATCAAATGAATGTGATTTTTCCTGGGCATTCAAATTAATAAAACAAACAATAAGTGCAAAAGATATTGCAAAATTTCGATGAAATGGATAAATAGCTTTCATAATTTAAGTTTAAAAGGGTTTGTATTTACAATTCGAAGCAAAACTAAATCTAATTATTGAACGTTGCAAATAAAACAGGGGGTAAATTCAAAATAATATATAAAAATGATAAAA
>JAGYMF010000147.1 GCA_018400695.1 Bacteroidales bacterium
TCGCGCGAATGCTCCTGTGCTCTGACATTTAGCGTGATCAAAAAAGTGATGATAAGCAGTATGTATCTCATGGTTACGCTGATTGGTTGTTAAATTCTTCCTGTATTCGTTTAAAATAGGCGAGCCCTCTCTCATTACAGATCCCATGAATATGATAGGTGAAGACTTCGTTAAAAAACTTTCTTGTTGACGCTCCATTCTCATTGATGATCGCAGAGGTATGCATCATTTCGGTCATGGCCATCTGAAGCCTGGCGATGATTGCAGGATCGAGGTCACTTCTGAATAAACCTTCAGAAACCCCTTTCACGAGGTTTTTATGGATAACCTCAAACATCCTTTTGTGCTTGTAATCGATCCAGTACGCATAAACCGCCGGATGATATTTTTTCAGATCATAGTAAAATGCCGGATTGTGGACGCTCTCATTTTCATGGATCCTTCTGTTGACGTACATCAGCTCATCAATAGCATTGATGTCGGATTCATACATCTTCCTGGTATCCTGTTCCTGGATACGAATATCATAATCAACTACCTTCTTAATCAGATCATTTTTGTCGCTGATATGCTGGTAGAGGGTCTTCTTGGAAATCCCAAGTTCCCTGCAGAGATCATCCATGGTTATACTTCTGATCCCGAATTTACTGTATAACGCCAGGGCACTGTTTAATATCCTGTCCAATCCGGTTAAATGCATTTGTCTGACTTTTATGTACGATTGACCTAAAAATAGTTTCCGCCGTTTATTACTGGTTTCAAACACAGAAGATGGCTATTTGTTCATTGTATATTGTTAAATATATTATCAAATAAATTAAACAAAAAAGCTATATATCATAGAAGGAAACATTACGGTAGTCAAAATAAATTTGGCATTCTCATTTTTTTCTTTATAATGTTGGGATGTTAAATCAAAAACAAAGCAACATGATGTCAGAGACAAAAGTTTTTAATGAGAATGCTAAACCAGATGAAGCCACCAGAACCCGGATCATAGATTTCCTTTTTAAACACCTGGAGCAATTTGGAGATCCCTGGGATCATATCGCCAGGGCAGTGGATTATGCATTGAAGCAATATACTTCTTTCGGCGGGTTTATTCTTGTTGCCTACAAAGACTCAGAAATAGCCGGAGTTGTTGTTGTTAATCAAACCGGCATGCAAGGTTATATTCCGGAAAATATCCTTGTATATATAGCAACACACAACCAAATGAGGGGCCAGGGAATTGGAAAAGAGTTAATGAAAAAAGCGATTGAACAGGCTGAAGGTGACATCGCACTTCATGTGGAACCTGATAATCCGGCCCGTTTTCTGTATGAGAAAGTTGGTTTTACCAGCAAATACAAAGAGATGCGGTATAAGCAAAAGGTCCAATCATAATTGCACTATTTTTTTTATAACCGGGAATATAACAGCTTTATTTGAATAAAAATGGCTTATATTGAATTAAATATCAATAAGTTAAAGGCTAATTACAACTATCTTGAGAAGCTTTTTAAGAAACATGATATTCAGTTTTCGGTGGTAACAAAACTACTTTGCGGAAACAAGCTTTTTCTCTCTGAATTACTGAAGCTGGACATCAGCCAGGTCTGTGATTCAAGGGTTTCAAACCTCAGGACCATCAAAGCAATTAATCCGGCTATTGAGACTATTTACATCAAACCGCCGGCAAAACGGGCTGTTAAAAGCGTGGTTCAGTACGCTGATATCAGTATGAACACAGAGGTAAAGACCATCCAATTGCTCTCTGAAGAGGCGCGCCGGCAGGGAAAGAAGCACAAAATCATCATTATGATCGAACTGGGTGAACTCCGTGAAGGGATCATGGGAGAGGATTTCATGGCTTTCTATGAGGAGGTCTTTAAGCTGGACAACATCGAGGTGGTGGGAATTGGCACTAACCTGACATGTTTGTATGGTGTACTTCCCAGTCCTGATAAGCTGATTCAGCTCTGTCTTTATGAGCAGTTGGTTGAAGCCAGGTTCAGCCGGCACATTCCCTTTGTTTCCGGAGGATCGTCGGTGACCATTCCACTGATCTTTCAGAAACTGCTCCCGAAAGGGATTAACCATTTCCGGGTGGGAGAGACCCTGTTTCTTGGGACAGACCTGTATAACAGCAGGACCATTGAAAAGATGCATTCAGATGTATTTAAATTATTTGTTGAAATCATTGAACTGAGCGAGAAACCACAGGTTCCTATCGGTGAGATGGGACAGAATGTGGAGGGGCAGACTTTTGAATTTGATGAAATTGATCCCGGAAAACGCTCATACCGTGCAATTGTTGATATTGGCCTGCTCGATGTGGAGGAGGGGCACATCAATCCAGTTGATGAGGATATCAGCGTTGTCGGTGCCAGCTCCGATATGTTCGTGATCGATCTGGGCGATAATGGGAAAAACTATAAGGTGGGAGACCTGCTTGAGTTCAGGATGGACTATATGGGTGTGCTGCGTACCATCAATTCCAGGTATATCGACAAGCGGGTGAATTAATCTCTGTTAAGCAGGCTGACTTATATCTGTATATGGTCTGCATTGTTATGTTATAACTTGAAATACAGTTTGTTATATATGAAAAAAGCCTCCGTTAGGGAGGCTTTTTTGGTGATTCAGCTGAGGCTCGAACTCAGGACCCCCTCCTTAAAAGGGAGGTGCTCTACCAACTGAGCTACTGAATCATCCGTTCTCGCTTTTTAGCAAAGCGGTTGCAAAGATAAATACAAAAAGTTATTATCAAAAATAAAAAAGCCTAAAAAACGGATCAATTCACTACGATGAAATGACCCTTCTAAAAATCAGGAATTTACAAGATAGCTGCCCGATAATATATGAAGTTTATATGAAGGTTTGTAATATTTTTTCTGCTGGTTCGTCTACCGGATAGAACAGAGAAAGAAAATTTCTATTTTAATCATTATAAATTTTAAACGTCATGAAAAAAGCAGCAATTATTATCGCAGTGTTCCTGTTCCCCGTAATGTTATCAGCCCAATCGGCCACGATTGACAAACTGATTGCTAAATACGGTGGACAAGAAGGTGTAACCGTTGTGAATATCAGTCCGCAACTCTTTCAGATCATGTCAGAAATGGATATTGAAGAGATCGATGATGCAGGTTTTGATATGAAAAAATTATCGGCCATTAAAATACTCTCCATTGAAAATGAGGAACTGTTGCAGGGTAACAGTTTTTACGAGGAGGTAACTGCAGATTTGAACACCGATGATTTCGCAGAGTTGATGACTGTGAAAGATGGGCAGGATGATGTCAGAATGTGGATGAAAACGGAAGGCAGTCAGATCCTGGAATTTCTCCTTGTGGTCTCTTCTCCCGATGAAGGTGTTGTTGTGTATATTAACGGTGATTTCAGTATGAATGATATCGAAGGACTTGCACAGTCATTTGGCGGATTGGATCAGCTGGATGGATTAAATCAACTGGAAATTCATTAAATTGCGTTTTCAATGTAATGCTCCGAATGAAGTCTTCAGAATTTAAATCCATGGTGATCCCACTCAGCTCCCGGTTGTACAGGCTGGCATTCAGTCTGCTCAACAACAGGGAGGAAGCTGAAGATACGGTGCAGGAGGTTTATCTCAAGTTATGGAAGATGCGGGACGATCTGGGGAAATACAACAGTGTGGAGGCTCTCTGTGTAAGGATCACAAGGAATCTTTGTCTTGACCAGCTTAGAAGAAGGAAAACAGGACGGGAGGTAGAGGAGCAGGAGGCAAAGGCGTTGAAGACGAAAGAGATGGACAGTACAATGAACGATCCGTATACAGCGATGCAGGATAATGAACGAAAAGAGATCATGGGCAGGTTGATCAACCAGCTGCCTGAGCCCCAGCGGTCACTGGTCCATTTCAGACATATTGAGGGAAAAGAATATAGTGAGATCGAAGCACTTATGAATATGAAGGAGAATGCCATCAGGGTAAGCATCTCCCGTGCCAGGAAACAATTAAAGGAAATGTTGCAAAAACAATACGCGTCATGGATCAATTAGCACATATCAGAGCGCTGCTTGACCGGTTCTATGAAGGAATGACCAGCAGGGAGGAGGAGCTGGAACTGGAGCGGTATTTCAGCGAGGAAAAGGATGTGCCGGCCGAATGGTCAGTAGACAGGGAGATGTTCCTGTCCATGGCTGGTCAGCAAAAGCCGGCTGATATACCGGATGGTCTTGATGAAAAGATCATGTCAAGAATCTCGGCTGTTCAAAAGAATGAAACACGTGTCAGGCGGATCGGCATCTACTCTTTCTCCGGACTGGCAGCCGGATTGCTGATCATTCTGAGTGTTTACCTGGGCATCGTGCATGACCAGGGAAACCATCTGCAGCAGTATGCCGTTGAAGATCCTGAAATTGCATACGCTGAAGCAAAAAAGGCCCTGATGATGGTCTCCAGCAGATGGAATGAGGGTACAGCAGAGTTGACCAACCTGGAGCAGGTCAATAAAGGCATTGAATCTGTCAGCACCATGCGTAAGTTGTCCAGCGGATCCAGAGAGCTGAACCTGCTGGGCAACCTTGAAAAAGCGAACGATATCGAATTA
>JAGYMF010000148.1 GCA_018400695.1 Bacteroidales bacterium
GTCTTGTGCGCCATCCACTCTCCGAAACGTTCTGCCAGGAACCGCTCTGCGATGGCAGCTCCAACAGCCATTGTATGGCCCTGTCCCAGGGGACCCGAGGTATTTTCAATGCCCCTGGAGGGATCGGCCTCCGGGTGACCAGGGGTGGGGGAGCCCCATTGGCGGAATTCCCTGAGGTCGTCCATCGAAAAGTTACCTGTAAATGAGAGCACACTGTACAGCATGGGAGACATATGTCCGGGATCCAGGAAGAACCTGTCCCTGAATGGCCACTGCATATCGTCCGGATCGAAATTCAGGAATTCTGAATAGAGGATCTCTACAAAGTCAGCTCCGCCCATGGCGCCGCCGGGGTGTCCCGATTTGGCCTTTTCGACCATGGCTGCTGATAAAATCCTGATGTTGTCTGCTGCTTTCGTGTGAAGTGAATTGCTCATTATTTGGGTGTTTTTGTTGCGTTTTTTTCAAACGATAACAAAAATAGCGATAATTTATCTATTTCTATAGTACTGAAGTGTAAAAAGCATACATCAATTTCACACTGGAATATGCGGGGGAATCCACACCAGAAACCTCTATTATTCAGGACAGACGTATTGCATTAACCGGGTAGCAACTTCTGTGGACCGGTTTTGCGGGATCGGTTACCTGGTGGCCAGTGTGAGCCCCTCCTTCATCCATGCTGTGTAGCTGGTCACGTCGAGGTCGGTGCCGCGTGGCTGGTTCACCACGTTTCCTTCGCTGTCCATGATCACATACAGTGGCACGGTGTTGGTTTTAAACATGGAGATCTCGTAGTCCACGTTCTGCTGACCGATGGTCTTTTTCACTTTGCCATCGATCTCTGAGGTGTACCACTCCTCTTCGGGCAGTTTTTTGTTCACATCGGTATAGAGGGAGATCAGGATAAAGTCGTTCCGCAGCATCGATTGCACGGTGGGATCTGACCATACCGATGCCTCCATCTTCTTGCAGTTGGAGCAGAACCGTCCCGTAAAATCAATAAATACCGGCTTGCCGGTCTTCTCCGCGCATGCCAGTCCCTCTTCCAGATCGTAGAAGGAGGTGAGTCCGTACTGCGTATGAAACTCGTCGGTATGTTTCACCGGTGTGCACTCCTCCGGCAGGTTTTGTGCCGTGGCGGGAAGCGCTGCCTGTGAATGTACCTGCGTCATATCGATCCACCCCGGTGATTTTGGAGGCAGCAAGGGAGAAGCAACCTTCAGCTGTGCACCGAAGAGTCCCATGAACATAAACAGCGCAACCGCAAAGGAGGCAATAGCGAGCAGCAGCCGTGGCACCTTGATGTACGGCAGGTCACTGTCGTGCGAGAATTTCAGTTTGCCCAGCAGGTACATGCCCATGAGGAAGAAGAGGATCGTCCAGACGATCAGCACCACTTCGCGGTTGATGATATTGTGTGCAGGGTCGAGTGGCTGCAGGAATTTCATGCTGAAGGCCAGCACGACGAAGCCGAGGACCACCTTGACGCTGTTCAGCCAGCCGCCCGATTTTGGAAGTCCCTTGAGCAGGGAGGGGAAGATGGCGAAGAGGGTGAACGGTATGGCGAAGGCCAGTGCGAAGCCGAACATTCCCAGGATCGGCTTGAGTGCGAGTCCGCCGGCCGCCTCCACCAGCAGGGCGCCAACGATCGGACCGGTGCATGAGAAGGATACCAGCACGGTGGTGAGTGCCATGAAAAAAGCACCTGCAATTCCGCCTTTATCGGCCCCCTGGTCGGCTTTGTTGACCCATTTGGAGGGCAGTACAAGTTCGAACATCCCGAAAAAGGAGAAGGCGAAGAGTACGAACAGGAGGAAGAAGATCAGGTTGGGGATCCAGTGGGTGCTCAGGGCGTTGGCGGCATCCGGTCCCAGGTTGGTGAGGCTGACGATCACCCCCAGCAGGGTATAGATCGCGATGATGGAGAAGCCGAACACCGATCCGCGGAACACGCTGCGGGCGCGGTTTTCGCTGCCCTGCATAAAGAAGCTGACCGTCATCGGGATCATCGGAAACACGCAGGGTGTGAGCAATGCCAGCAGTCCGGCCCCGAAGGCGATCCAGAAGAAGCGCCAGATTGATTTTTCATCACCTTGCTGACCGGCAAATGCAGCAGTATCAGCGTCTTCCGATTGTGACAGCTCAGACGCATTGGTAGCGTCGGTAACTGCCTGACCGGATGCAGCATTGGCGGTTGCATCCTTATCTTCTCCTTCAGCGCCGAAATCAAATGCGGCGGCAGGGGCTTTATTTGCGGAGGCGGCGGTAGCGGCATCTCCTGCACCGGTTTGCCCGGCATCTTCAGCTGCGTTGCTGGCAGCAGCTGCCGTTGCACCGACGTTCAGGGTAAAAGAAAATTCTTTATATGCCGGGGGAAGGCAATTGGAATCGTCGCATACCTGGTATTCTATTTCGCCGGTGATGGTTACGGGGCTGTTTATTTTCACGGTCTGCCGGAATTCGGCGCGGCCGGCAAGGGTGCCGACATCCATGCGGAAGCCCTCATCGAATTTTACTTTGGCGGGGATCACCTCGACCAGTTCGCCGATATGTTCGAATCCATCTTCGCTGGTGTAATGCGGACGGGTGGGGATGGGGCCGTTTTCGGGCAGGTTAGAGGAGTAGAGGTGCCACGGCGGATCGATTTTTGCTTCGAAGACCAGTTCAAAGGTGTTGTTGCCCGCGGGTTCGGCACGGAAATTCCAGTTAACGGGATCGATGGGCTGCGCCAGTGCGGCCACAGCCAGGATCAGTCCTGTGAAGATTGTTGCAATTTTACTCATGGTTTTTTGTTTCAATATCCTGTAATCAGTTCACCTGCAAAATTCAGCAGTTACGTAATTCGTCGCACGTAACCGTTAAAAATTACAAATATAACGCAATAAAGATTTAATTGTTTGTGACAAAGATTACAGGCAAGCTGTTAGTTCATGATATAGGTTGACGCTAAGTGTGGTTGAAAACTTTCATAAATTTAGCGAATATGAAAAGACAACCAAAATCCCACAGGACATTTAGTACTGCATTTAAATTAGAAAAAGTGGAGTTGTTAGAAAGTAGAAAAATTTCAGTAAGGGAATTATGTGAAATTTATGGAGTTAGTGAGTCAGCAGTCTACAAATGGAAAAAGAAGTATTCTAAGTTGGATACTTCAGAGCGAATAGTGATAGAGAAAATCAGTGAAGAGAAGAAGAACATAGAGTTAATGTATCGCATAAAAGAGTTAGAGCAGATAATAGGTAAGAAACAAATCGAATTAGATTACTACAAAACAGCTATAGATGAATTAAGTGCGGAATCCGGGGAAGATATTTTAAAAAAGTTCAAACCCAAGTAATGGTACAAATGCGCAACCAGGGTTACAATCTGGATTCTATCTGTAGCTTTATTGGGATAACTCGTCAGGCCTATCATAAGCGCCTTAAAATGCAGCATGAAAAGCAAGATATATATGACTTGTTAGAGCAAATAGTTAGAGAAAACAGACAGATCAAATCCAGAGCTGGATTGCGAGTGATCTACCACAAAGAGCGTTTATATACATTACTTGGGGTTAATCAATTTGAACAGCAAATGAGTATGCGAGGGTATGCTTTAAAGCCATACAGATCATATATAAAGACGACTGATTCCAGGGGTCATCATTACAAATATGGTAATTTGATTTCAGGTACTATCTTAAGTGGAGAGAATCAGGTAATTGTTGGCGATATTACATATTACCGGGGGGTAAATGATTTGTATTATATTTTTCAATTTCAGGATTACTACACCTTAGAAATAAAGGGTTTATTGGGTAGTAAAAACATGGAAGGCGTAAATGCTGAAAGATGTCTTGAGCAAGTTTTCACCTACAATAAGATACGTAAGTATAACCATTTACTGATAATGCACACCGATGGAGGATCTCAATATCGCAGCCATAATTTCCAAAATAAGCTTTGCTCAGCCCAGATCCGTCCCAGTCATGCAAAAAATTGTCTGGAGAATGGCCTTTCTGAGAGGGAGAATGGGATAGTAAAGAATGAATATTTAGTCGATTACGAGATAAAAAATGTACAGCATTTGAATAGAATTCTCAGTAAGATAAAGTACCAGGCAAACGAGGTGTGGCCGTCTAAAACATTGGGATATAAAACACCTAAGGAATATGCAAAATGGACCAGACATATGAAGAGCGAAGAACGTCCTGTAAAAGTTGTAAAAGAAGTTTAATAAAAACTATGGGTTTTTTAAGGAATATACAACCAGAAAAGTTTATACATTTAAACGATAAAAACAGGGAAAGTCAGAAGACTTTCCCCGTTCAACTTTCCAGTTGGTAAAGATATCCCTCGATGGGTTGCTCCCCAGCAGAGCCCATCTCCGTTTCTCTTTACAGTAGAAATATAAGAATAAGTAATTGTTTTAAATAAAATATGTTATTAACAGAAAGTTCAGTAAACCACACTTAGCGTCAACCATATTCATGAAAGGTCAGACTCTCAACTCTAAACTTTCAACTCTCAACTCCTTTCAACTTTCAACTTTC
>JAGYMF010000149.1 GCA_018400695.1 Bacteroidales bacterium
GTCATTGTGGGTAAGCCTCACGGGAAGCTTCATCGCAACAGATGCCGTATAAAGCTCCAGCATCACCGGAGCAAATTTCCTGGTAAACTGTATCAGCTGTCCGGCCTCTTTCATCCTGTCCGGGACAGCTCCATCCAGGCCCGCTTCAAACTGCTCCACACGCCTGGCAAGGTCGTGAAATCCGGGGATGGTATCCGCGATGCCATCCATCCCGAGGCCCGTCAGCATTGACTGAAACCCTCCAATCGCCTTTCCGCCTTCGCGGGCGATCTGTTCATTTTCCGCCACCTCATAAAAAACCTGGTCCTCGATATACCAGCTCATGCGCCAGTAGCCTGTCTCTTCATTGCCCGTCCAGCTTTTCCCGCCTTCAGCCTCTAACAGCAACACCCCATTTCTTGCAGGGTCCTTGCCCGCTTTCCTGTTCAGGTAAGCAATATGGGACGTGACCTGTTCCATGTTGTACATGAGCCGTTCGACAGGATTGAACACGGTATGATTAATCCGCTGCAGCACCATGGGCGGACCTCCCCCCATGCGCTCAACGAGATAGGTTTCGTGGATATGGCCGTTGCCCAATTGACTGATCCTGACCGTTTCGGGATTCAGCCCGTAAGCACTGAGCACCGCCCTGGTAAATTCATCCATGCGCTACTGCCATAATGGCGATGGGTATGTCCCTGCGCTCACCAGTTTTTCTATCATGGCCAGTACATGTGGCCGGTCCTCCTGGTAGGTCACGCCAAACCATGATTCCGGTGTTCCCAGCACCCTGAAATCAGCCTCACCGCTCCGGATAAGGTTATCGGCGACATAGGGAATAAAGAATTCCGCTTTGGCGCTGTTGATGTTCTTTTCAATATAGGCCCTGAACTGTTGTTCGAGATGACCGAATACATCGGGTGTAAAACCGAACAGGTTCATGGAGACCTTCTCCTCGGGTGAGAGATCATGCCTGCTGCCATCCTCCTCTTCATAAAACAGCTTGCCGTTCTGACTAAAAATTTTTGTCCGCTCAACAATGGTGGTAAGAAACCCCTGGTCGTCTGTCTCACAGACACCCCTGGCGACCGATCCATGTTCCGAAACCGTCCGCGACAGTGTATACCCCAGCACCGCATAATGCCCGGGACTGCTCTGAACCAGGAAATCGTGCATGATCCTGTACGACTCCCGTCCGTAAAAATCATCGGCATTGATTACAGCGAACGGCTCTTTTATTGCATCCTTAGCCATTAGAACAGCGTGGGCAGTTCCCCAGGGCTTCACCCGTTCGTCGGGAACTGTAAATCCTTCGGGCACGTTCTTCACATCCTGCAGGACATATTCAACCGCCAGGTCAGACGGAAATCGTTTGATATAAGATTCCTTAAACTCCTTCTCCATCCTGGGAGCGATAACGAAAACAATCTTTCCAAAACCGGCTTTCAGTGCATCATAAATCGAATAATCCGTGATCGTTTCACCGGATGGACCAAATTCGTCCGTCTGTTTTTGTCCTCCGTAACGGCTTCCCATTCCGGCAGCTAGAATCAATAAAGTGGGTTTCATGTCAGGCAATTATTTTATTAATATTCAGTTTTCCCCTACAAAAGTAAATATTTATTGAAGTGCACCACAAAGAAATCTACCCGATCTGGTTAAATTTCTGCATCTGTTTTTTTGCTATTTCCTGCTGAAGGCTTTTCAACCGCCGATCGCTTTTTACACCGGTAAAAGCCGTGATCACCGCTGCGGGGATATCCAGCCTCAGTGCCTGCATGATAAATGTCTGCACCCCCGCACCAGCAGTCAGCACCTCATACAGCGGCACCTTACGCGCGTTATTTGCAGGATCGGGCACCTCCCTGTTAAGGTCCAGCTCCTTCGCCAGCAGTCGAAGGTATTTATTCACTGTAACCGGGCTCACAGGCGGCAGCGCGAGATTGTCCCGGTAGTATCGGTGCCTGTACTTTTCAATGATACCAGCTGCCCGGTCATTGAGCGGCACCTGCCGGTCATCCCGGCCATTTTTCCGCACGACCAGCGATGATGTACCAATATCTTCCCTGGTAAGATGACCCACCTCGGCAAACCGCAATCCTGTAAAACACATCAGGCAAAAAAGGTCTCTGACCCGCTCCTTGCGAGGCTCCTCCAGAGGGTGTTCATAAAGCCGCATCAGTTCATCCCATTCGAGGCTCACCGACGTGGAAGGCGACGCTGTCCCGGGCCTGTCAAGCAACCTGTAAAAACCCCGGTAATCGGTATACACATTGTACCCGCAACCACTGGCCCAGTTCAGAAACCACACCAATGTATTGACAATTTTCCGAATGGTAACGGCTGAACGCCCATGCGCCCGGTGGTGGTCACAGAACTGCAGGAGAAACTGCGCATTCATGGTGTCGAACCTGACCGGATATCCGGATTCCTGCTCAAAATATCTGAACTGGTCATAAAAAGTCCTCACCTTCCTGTAGGTACCGTCACTCCAACGCTCCCTGCCCTCCTCTATAAACAGGAACATGGCTTCGAAAAAACCACCTGAATATTTCGGTTTCAACCGGTCAAACTCCCTTCTGAAATCTGCTTTTCCAGGTTTGTCGGGGCGACCTGCCAATGCCTTCCATGCAAGTCCTGCAGCATGCTCCAGCGCCCCAAGCCAATCATTCATCACCGGAGCATCCATGCAAAGATCCCGCACCTTCTGCCCTTCATGGTCCCACCATTTCAGATCGATATGTATCCCTGTTGGAACCACCAGCCTGTTTCCATGAAATGCTACCGTCATGAATAACGGCCTGCTTCTGGTTAGAAGCCTCCCGTCTTTCCCTCTTCGCTTTTCAATATAAAACCTGGTTTTCATTTACATACGAATTTACAGTATATCTTGCATATTAATTCATTATTTATCAAATTATTTTACGGTGTTATTTACACCATAAATAACTTCAAGCCGGATTTACTTTACTCCCTTAAAAGGGTTAACTTTGAATGATGGAACGGAAGCTGATCAAAACCGAAGATGGATCGCATACGATCTATGTACCCGAGCTGGGAGAACACTACCACTCGATCCACGGGGCGGTGACAGAGTCAGCCCATATCTATATTGATGCTGCATTCTGTTTCTCTTCCAAGAATCCGGTCAGGGTACTCGAATTCGGAATGGGTACAGGAATGAATGTATTGCTGACCTGCATCAGTGCTGAGCGCGGGCATCGGGAGGTCTATTATCATACCATTGAGAAGTATCCCGTCACCGCTGCAGAATATCAATTACTGAACCTGTCCGACCTGGCGCATTGTCATGATCCACAGGCATTCACCAGGATCCATGAAGCACCATGGAATTCCCTCAGCGAGCTGTCCGAATCATTTACCATTTACAAAGAGCTGTGCGATTTCAGGGAAGCATCACCTGTCGGGGTCTATGATGTGATCTATTTTGATGCATTCGCTCCCGAAGTACAACCGGCATTATGGAATGAAGAAATGTTCAGAAAAATCTATGATCTCAGCGCAACTGATGCTGTACTAACAACCTATTCATCGAAGGGCACAGTGAGACGACATCTTCAGTCAGCAGGATTTACCATTGAGAAACTTCCTGGTCCTCCGGGAAAAAGAGAATTCATTAGGGCGGTCAAGTAGTCTTTTTTTTTTAACTTCGCAGCTTCATTATAAACTTATAATAAATATTATGAACAACAAATTAGCTACAATTCTGATCGTTGCAGTCATCGCATTCGCTGGCGGTTATTTTTTAAACAATCTGATCGGGGGTGATAAAATCCAGTCTGAAGCACAAGTTAACCTTCAAAATGACTGGGATTCCCTGAGTTATTTTCTGGGACTTTCATTGGGTTACCAGACCTCCGGAATGTTTGACCAGATCGATCCTGCACTGGTAGGATCAGGTATCAATACCATTCAGACCGACTCATCTGTTTATGATGCACAGACAGTTGAGATGTTGCAAATGCAGCTCATCCAGGGAGTGATGAATAAAAAATCTGAAGAGGGCTCCGATTTTCTGGCAAAAAACATGTTGAAGGAGGGCGTGATCACAACCGAATCCGGTCTGCAGTACCAACCACTCAAGGAAGGTGACGGTCCAATGCCGGTTGACACCTCAGTAGTTACGGTACATTATCACGGAACACTTATTGACGGAACTGTATTTGACAGCAGTGTTGATCGCGGTGAACCGGCAACGTTTGGTCTTAACCGTGTGATTCCCGGATGGACAGAAGGATTACAACTGATGAGTGTTGGATCAAAATATAAATTCTTCATCCCGTCTAACCTTGCATATGGTGACCGTCCCCCATCACCGACCATTCCTCCAAATGCTGTACTTATTTTTGAAGTGGAGCTTCTCTCCATCGGAGAATAAAAGACATTAAAGTATTAAAGCCAGGCCAGCGCTTTGCTGGCCTGGCTTTGTATACAAAAAATTGGCTTTCTCTCTGTATAATCATAAACTGCAAAATAGTTGCAGCAGGTTTTTTTATTTTTACAACAAATACAATACACAATCAAACA
>JAGYMF010000015.1 GCA_018400695.1 Bacteroidales bacterium
CGATATGGTCCACCCCCGCAGCCAGCTCCCTGTCGTATTCCAGCGCAGTAACTTCGAGCTCCTCGTTCTCCTTGAACCTCCGGGCGGTCTCCCTGACGATGGAGAAGGCTTCGGGGATCGATTCCCGTAAAATCTCCTCATATTTTTCATCGATGGTTTCGATAAGCTTATCGGCCTGGTTATAGATCCCCTCCTTTTCATTCACATCCACCTCAGGGTCTTCACCCATCTCCTTCAGCCGGACAAGTTCAGCCTCCTCTTCCTGCACATACGCTGCGATCTTAGCTTTGAGGTCGAATGTACGCTGCCGGAGTTCGTCATTGGTGAGTGCACTGAATGTCGGATAGACCTCCTTGACCTTTTCCACGATGGGATAGATCTCCTTCATATCCCTGTCAACCTTGTTCCCAAAGAAGTTTGATAAGATTTTATTAATGTCCATATCTGTATGAAAAATTATCCTTGATGAAAAAATACAAATTTACAGTTTTTATTTTCTTATCGTCGAGGATGGATTATTTATATGAGCATGGTGTCAAATAATGTACCAAAGCGGGCATACTGCCTGAATGTCATATAAAAATAAAGCCACAACAGCAGACTGAAGTGGCTTCTTTATCATAAGAGAAAAGGGCTTACGCCTCCCCTTCCGCTTCGGCTCCGCGCATCGACATGATGTCCCGGTCGAACATATAGAGGTTCTTGTCACCCACAAGGTTCAGCTTGTCGATGATATTTTTCACGGACGATTCCTCTTCGATCTGCTCCTCCACGAACCACTGGATCCAGTTGAGGGTGGTAAAGTCTTTCTCCTCCATGCATACAGCCACGATCTCGTTGATCGAGTTGGTGATATACTGCTCATGCTTCAGCACGGCATCAAACATTTCGGGCAGGTTTGAGAATTCAGCCGGTGGCTGATCCATTCCGGGGATGCTTGCCACGCCATCCCGTTCATTGATATACTTAACGAATTTGAGCATATGGACCCGTTCTTCGTCAGACTGCGCATAAAGCCAGTCAGCCACACCGCTGAACCCCTTATTTTCGGCCCATGAAGCCATGGCCAGATAGAGTTGTGAGGAGTAATCCTCTTTTTGCACCTGTACATTCAGAATGTCTTCCAGTTTTTTATTTAACATAATCTTTTGTTTTATTGGTTTAAAATAATTGATTTATTGAGCGAATTGATTGATCTAATGACCTGATAAATTAACGATCTGATAATCTGATAATCCAATGACCTAATAATCTAACGATCTGATAATTTAATAATCTCAAAACATATACAATCCTTACATATTCTCTATAATTGCCGATCCGAATGCAGAACATTTCAGCTCTGAGGCACCCTCCATCAGGCGGGCGAAGTCGTACGTGACCTTCTTTTGCGTGATGGTTTTCTTCAGTCCTTCGACGATCAGGTCGGCAGCCTCATCCCATCCCATATATTGCAGCATCAGCACCCCTGACAGGATCACTGAACCCGGATTCACCTTATCGAGTCCCGCATATTTCGGAGCAGTACCGTGGGTTGCCTCAAAGATTGCATGTCCCGTGATATAATTGATATTGGCCCCCGGGGCGATCCCTATTCCTCCTACGATTGCAGCGAGTGCGTCTGATATATAGTCGCCGTTCAGGTTCATCGTGGCGATCACCGAATACTCTGCAGGCCGGGTAAGGATCTGCTGAAGAAATGCATCGGCAATCACATCCTTCACGATAATCTTCCCGGCCTTTACAGCTTCGGCCTGTGCCTGGTCGGCCTTCTCTTTGCCCTCCTTCTCCGCGATCCGGTCGTACTGGTTCCATGTAAATACCTGCGCTCCAAAATCGCGTTCAGCCAGCTCATACCCCCACTGCTTGAACTGACCCTCGGTAAATTTCATGATATTCCCCTTATGCACCAGGGTTACTGACGGCTGTTTCTCCCGCACCGCATACTGGATAGCCGCGCGCACCAGGCGTTCAGTGCCCTCTTTCGAAATCGGCTTGAGTCCGAGCGAAACCGTGTCAGGAAAGCGGATCGATGAGACGTTCATCTCTTCGAGCAGGAATTTCTTTAGTTTATCCGCCTCCGGTGTTCCGTGCATCCATTCGATACCGGCGTAGATATCTTCAGAATTTTCCCTGAAGATCACCATATCGGTTGATGTGGGATCCTTTACCGGCGAGGGCACCCCGGCATAGTATTTCACCGGGCGCAGGCAGACGTAGAGATCGAGTATCTGGCGCAGGGCCACGTTCAGCGAGCGGATTCCGCCACCAACTGGCGTTGTCAGGGGCCCTTTGATGGCCACGAGGTATTCGTTAATGGTATCGAGGGTCTCTTCCGGCAACCACTTCCCGGTCTTATTGAAAGCCTTCTCACCGGCATACACCTCTTTCCATGCGATCTTACGCTGTCCTCCATAGGCTTTTTCCACGGCAGCATCAAAAACCCGTACCGAGGAGGCCCAGATATCGGGACCGGTACCGTCGCCTTCAATGAATGGAATAATAGGTTCGTCAGGCACCTGGAGCCTGCCATAATTGTTGATAATTTTTTCTGCTGCCATAAATAAAAGTATTTAATGAGGTTAACTAAAACAATACAAATTTACACCCATTTTGTTCAATGGTCAAAATCGAGTCCGAACCGGTTCTTCAGCTTCTGAAGTTCCGGATTCTTCCGCGCCATAAAATCCAGCTTGTCCTGGTCAGTATACACCATTTTCGAGGCCGATTCATTGGCAATGAGGTTTGTCTCAAATACAAAATCAATATTTGCCAGTTTTTTCTGAAAATAGCGCGTAAGTTCCGGCTTAATGGAATGAACAAAATATTCCCGCTGTGCATTGGTATTCAGTGTAATCTGGATAATACCTTCGCTTGTCATTGTCGGTTCCTGCTGGTTCATCGTGCTGTAGATCCGCGGATGACTCTTTTCGATGGAGCGCGCGTAGGCACGCCAGGCCTCCTGTATATCCGTTTCTGTGATCTCCACAGTATCGGCCTCCGCCGTCTCGTCCCTGGCCACCTGGTCATTCTCGCCGATCTCGTCGTCGGCCACAGGGATCTCCCGCGGCTCACCCTTCAGCACCCCTTTGATAGAAACAGACGGCGTATGCACAACCTGGTTTTCGCGGCCGTTTTCCGTGGTTTCATGCTGTTTATGGCGTTCATGGTCCTGCCCCTTCACCGTCACAACCTCTTTGTCTGGCGGTTGGTTTGTTTTTGTAGTTTTCTCTACTGAAAGTGTTTTCTCTGCTGAAGGCATGGTCTCTGCTGAAGACGTTTTTGCCGCCGGGGTAGCCTCGTTGCCGGGTGTTACCGTTGCTGAGGCCGTGGGTGAAGGTTCTGATGGTGACGATTTCGCGGTAGCGGATGCTGATGAGCGGGAGGATTCTGTCACACCCTCCTCCTGGTCAGCTATTTTTTTTTTTGAACCTGCGTAAGGTTCGCGAGTTTGACCAGGGCCAGCTCTACAGTCAGCCGCTGGTTCCTGCTACCCCTGAACTGCAGGTCTGTATCATTGCAAATTTCCAGTGCTTCATAGAGAAAATCAACCGCCACGCCTGCGGCCTGCTGAAGGTACTGCTCAGCAATCCCTGCGCCCACATCCAGCAGAACAGCTGTTGCAGGGTCTTTCGCAACCAGGAGGTTCCTGAAATGACTTGCCAGTCCACCGACAAAATTACGCGGATCGAAGCCCTTTTCCAGGATCTCATTGAATGTCAGCAGAACGCCTGAAACATTGTTGCTGACAAAATCCGTGGTCATCTTAAAATAGTATTCAATGTCAAGGATATTGAGATTTTCGATCACCGAAGCGTAGGTGATATTGTTCCCGGAGAAGCTTACCACCTGGTCGAAGATCGACAGCGCATCGCGCATGGCCCCCTCCCCTTTTCGGGCGATCACATGCAGGGCATCATCCTCGTAACTGATCTTCTCTTCGCGGGCAATATATTTCAGGTATTCCACGGTATCGTCGGTCCGTATCCTGTTAAAATCATAGATCTGGCAACGGGAGAGAATGGTTGGGATGATCTTATGTTTTTCGGTTGTCGCCAGAATGAATATGGCATGTGCAGGAGGCTCTTCCAGCGTTTTCAGGAAAGCATTGAAGGCCTGCTGGGAAAGCATGTGCACCTCATCGATGATATAGACACTGTACTTCCCTACCTGGGGAGGAATGCGCACCTGCTCTGTGAGCGACCGGATGTCATCCACCGAATTATTTGAAGCGGCATCCAGTTCATGGATATTGTAGGCCCTGTTCTCGTTGAAAGATACGCACGACTCACATTCATTGCAAGCTTCCGTATTTGAGGAGAGGTTTTTGCAGTTTATTGTTTTGGCAAAGATCCGTGCGCAGGTAGTTTTTCCAATGCCCCTGGGTCCGCTAAACAGGTAAGCATGTCCGAGCTGGTTGTTTTTAATGGCATTCTTCAGGGTAGATGTTATTGCACCCTGTCCCACGACACTGCGAAAATTGTCGGGCCTGTATTTTCTTGCGGATACAATAAAATTTTCCATCGTGCATGCTTTATTCGAGAATGTAAATATAATGGAAATGAAAAAAGTATAAAGGAAAAAGCTAAAAGAAGTTTTTCAACAGGCATCTGATCTGAAAATCAGACAGCTATTTCGCCAAAATAACACATAGGTTTGCTTTGTTATCTATAAAAAAGTCGCTACATTTGCGGTCGATTTTTTATAAACAATAAAAATTATTTAAAGTATGTTGAATCAGTATGAAACCGTTTTCATTGCAACTCCCGTTTTGTCTGAAGCACAGATGAAGGAAACGGTCGAAAAATTCAGGGGACTGATCACGTCTGCCAATGGCGAGATCGTCTACGAGGAAAGCTGGGGCCTAAAGAAACTGGCCTATCCCATCCAGAAAAAATCCACTGGGTTCTATCACTTGCTCGAATTCCGGGTTGAAAGTGAATTTATTGGAAAACTTGAAACTGAGTTTCGCCGTGACGAGCGGATCATTCGTTTTCTCACCATGAAAATGGACAAATACGCTGTGGCGTATGCAGAGAAGAAGAGGGCACGCAAAGCAGCAGAAACCGAAAAAGCAAAGGAGGAATAGATCATGGCACAAGCAAATTCAGAAATCAGGTATTTAACACCACCGACCGTAGAGATCAAGAAAAAGAAGTATTGCCGTTTCCGCAAGAACAGGATCAAATATATTGATTACAAGGATCCCGAGTTCTTAAAGAAATTCCTGAATGAGCAGGGAAAGATCCTGCCAAGAAGGCTTACAGGAACTTCTTTAAAGTACCAGAGAAAAGTATCCGTAGCAGTAAAGCGTGCACGCCACCTTTCCATGCTGCCTTATGTAACTGATATGATGAAATAATCCGGAGGACTGACCATGGAAATTATATTGAAACAAGACATGCCGAATTTGGGTCACAAGGATGATATCGTAACGGTAAAGGACGGATATGCACGAAATTATCTGATACCCAAAGGCTTTGCGATCAACGCAACAAAAACAGCCAGGAAGGTACATGAAGAGAACCTTCGTCAGCGTGCCCACAAGGAAGCGCAACTAAAAGAAGCTGCAGAAAAGTTTGCAGAAAAGTTAAAAACCGTCTCCATCACCATTGGTGCAAAAACAAGTACCAAGGGCAAGATCTTCGGTTCTGTAAATACGATCCAGATCGCTGAGGAACTGGCGAAACAGGGATTTGAAGTTGACAGGAAAAATGTGACGATCAAAGAGGAGCTTATCAAGGAGGTTGGCAAATACACGGCAACCGTAAAACTTCACAGGGAAGTTGAAGTTGAGATTCCTTTTGAGATCATCTCAGAATAGCTGTTTCGCTTACCGCACTATGCATAGGGGTACCTGTTTCACCAGGTACCCTTTTTTTATTTAACAGCAATGGCTTCGATTTCTACCAGTGCTCCCAGGGGAAGTTCCTTCACGGCAAACGCAGCACGTGCAGGCTGGTCATCCGGAAAGTACCGGGCATAGACCTGGTTCATGGCAACAAAATTGGCCATGTCCGACAGCAGGCAGGTACATTTTACAACATTGCTGTATGCGTATCCGGCTTCATCCAGGATCGCCCCGATATTTTCCAGCACACGGGCTGTCTGCTCACTGATTCCTCCTTCAACAACCTTTTTGGTAGCGGGATCTACCGGAACCTGTCCCGAGATATACAGTGTACCGTCGACCTCCACCCCTTGTGAATAGGGTCCGACTGCTGCAGGCGCTTTTGGTGTATGAATAATCTTCTTCATAACATCTGTTTTTTAGTTGTAATCCAAAGGTAGTGGAAAAACTAGAAATTATCCTGCCAACTCTTTCGTTTGTTGTATTTCAGGTCAGACAGGATCGATGACTTGGCATTGATCTGGAAGTTATAGGATTTATAATTCCCGAAAGGCACGACAGATATCCGCATCTCCCAGCAGTGGAGGTCACGGTAGAGGCTGACATTTGTAGTAGAGAACTGTTTGTTAGCAAGGTCATAACCGGTATTAAATCCGATTTTCCATTTGGGTGACAGGCTCAGGTCGCCGGAGGCCCGGATCGTTTGCACGATCGACACCTCGTCCCTCGGCTTCCGGTAACTGAAGGAGTAGTCAAGCCTTATCGACCATGGCACATCAAAATCCACATAATCACCATAACTGTCATCCTGGCTTGGGTCATACCCGGCATTGGAATCTTCCAGCCCGGGTTTGCTGAAGGCAGGATTGAGCTGCGGGTCGCGACCCTCCGTCTCGTCCTCCCCGTCCTTCTTTCCATCCGCCCCCTTGGAGCTAAATGATGTTCCCATGCTAACGCTGGCTGTTGTCAGCCGCGCCAGGTTCCCCGTCTGTGAAAAATAGGTTTCGGTGGTCCGGGTCCGCACATCATTATATCCGAACGGGTCGAGCACTCCCCTGAAATTCAAGGACAGTTTATTGTTAAAAAGCCTGGTGCCACCGTTCATGTTGATGGTCGACCATGAGGGTGAGAGTGAATCCCGGTTAAAGAGGTTATAGTTGGCCGAAAAATTCAAATTATCAAGCAGCTTCACCTTTTTCACCTCATCGATGGTATCGTTGGCCGAGAGGATCTTTGCCTCCAGGTTGTTGCGCAGGGAGAAGCTCAGTGATCCGGATGCTCCATTGAACGTAGGCGTGCCATAAAGTTGCCCCTCGTAGATAGAGTAGGTATTCAGCAGGACATTGTTCACGGTATCATACAACTCCCTGTAATAATCGGGTTGAATACCCGACATATCAGGCACATAGGAAAAACTGGCCGAACCGGTCATCACGTGGCGAATCGCCTGCAGCCGGCCATCGCCGGTAAACTGGTACATTCCATATAACTTGGGCGACATTCCTGCACTGATCCGGGGGAGATAGGCGTGGGCATAACTGATCCTGTTTGAATATGTTGTATCGAGAACAATCGGTGTATAGACCACCTCCCCGTCAATATTCTCCTCTTCATAGCCCGTGATAATTTTTTCTTTCTGTTCCGTGTACACCATCCCTTTGTAGCTTACATTTGGGGTGATGGTAAAGCTCTGCAGCGCTGCAGCCCGTTTGAAAGGTTTGATATTCAAACTTAAGGGGACCTCATGCCTGAATCCATTCGTCATATCGCTCCAAACCTGGTTTGTAAAGAGCAGGGTGTCAGCTGTTCTGATCCTGTTCTCGAGCAGACTGCTGTAGCTCAGCTGAATGTCCTCATACCATTTTTTGGGTCCCACCCGCCTCTTTCGTTCAAACGGGGTAATCCGTCCCATATTCAACGAAACTTTCGGCAGGGTCATATTCACATCTCCGGTATTGCTGTTCTGTGAATGGTTCAGGGATGCACTGAGATTGAAGGGGCTGTTGGGCCAGCTCTTTGTATAGGAGATACTGGACTGTTTTGTATTGGTGACCACGTTGGTGATATCCCTTGTATGCATCTTGTCATACGAGGAGCTTGACAGGTTCACCGAAGCCCTGAAATTGCTGTTCGGATTGGCCTCACGCGCCTGTGCATGGCTCCAGTTAACCGAATAGTCATTTGATTTACTGTACAACCCCTCCACATTCTTAAAACCCGTAATGTTTTTAAAGAACTGAAAGTTGACACTTCCGTTAAATTTATACCGCACCCGGTAATTGCTACCGGTCCGCACGCCCCACGTTCCATTCGAGTAGATATCGCCGGTGATCCGCAGATCCATGTAATCGTTCATGGCAAAATAATATCCACCATCGCGCAGGTAGAACCCCCTGTTATCTTCCTCCCCGTACTGCGGTATCAGGATTCCGGAGGTCTTCGTCCTGGAATTCGGAAAAAAACCAAAAGGCAGTCCGATGGGCAGTGGCACATCTTCCACAACAATATAGGCCGGTCCTGCGATGATCTTATCTCCCGGCATGGATATCCCTTTTGTGATGGCCACATAGAAGTGGGGGTGTTCCGCATCACAGGTTGTGTATTTACCATCCTTCATATGAATATGTCCGGTCTTCTGCCTTTTCGTCTCCGCAGAGTGAAGGTATCCTCCCTCCTGCTCGGTGATCACCTCTTCAATGTAAGCCCTTTGTGTTTTAAAATTGTAGCTGATATATTTCGCCTCATAGCTATCCTCTCCTTCAGAGAAGACCGGGTTCTGTGTAATTTCGTTCGTAGAATCCGGTATTCCGTAGGCCACCACCTCCGATTTATGCATTTCATACCTGATATATCCGGCTTCAAGCCTGATATCACCATAGGTTACAACAGCCTGGTTGTACATTTCCACGGTCCCGCCATCCATTGAAAAGATCAGGGAATCAACCGCATCATACTTCACCAGGTCCCTGATAGAAGATCCCAGTTCAGACCGGTAGGTGGTATCCGTCTGCAATGAATCCTGAACAGCCATCAAAGAATCGGATGATGAATACAGGGAATCCGTGTATAATGCGCCTGAATCATCTTCCGGTAATATTACAACAGGCAGTTTCTCATCAACATCTGCCATTGATGTATCAGGAACAGCGTCGGGAACAGAAGGATCAGGTTCCTGTCCGCACAATAACATCCCTGTTGAAAGAGTTAAAACAATATTGATAACTATCTTGAAACCGGTAATCAGCAATGTAAATTATCTATTAATTTTGTATCTGTAAAAAGGAGTGCAAATCTAACGAAATTCCTTCAGAAATGACAGCTGTGAACGTCTTGTCAACATATATTAAACGACTGATCGTTCTGTTTCTTATATCTGGGATTTTCTTTCTTTCCGCAGAGGTCAGTGCGTCGGACCCTCCTGCTGATGATGTTAAGCGTTCGATCAGGACGGTGGTAATTGATGCAGGACATGGAGGCAAAGACCCCGGAGCGCTTGGCAGGCAAACCAGGGAAAAGGATCTTGCATTAAGTATTGCCCTGAAGACAGGGGCGTTGATTGAAGAAAACATTCCTGATGTCAATGTAGTGTATACGAGAAAAACAGATGTATTTGTTGAGCTTTATGAACGTGCAAATATTGCCAACAAAGCAGAAGCAGATCTGTTTATCTCAGTACATGTGAATGCCAATACCAGTGCATCGCCCCTGGGTACCTCCTCGCATGTACTCGGACTACACAGAACCGGTGAACATTTTGACGTCGCAGTAAGGGAGAATTCAGTGATCCTCCTGGAGGATGACCATGAAACAAGGTACCAGGGGTTTGACCCCACCTCCCTGGAGTCCTACATCATCTTCTCCGTTATGCAGAACACCTATCTTAAACAGAGCATTGAATTTGCCTCCTATGTACAGGACCAGTTCAGGGACCGGAGCAAAAGAAAAGACCGCGGAGTGGTTCAGCAGGGGCTGCTGGTTCTTGCAAGGACCTCCATGCCGGGAGTATTAATCGAAACAGGTTTTATATCCAATCCGCAGGAGGAGCAGTTTCTAATGACCGATCATGGCCAGGACCTGATCGCTTCGGCCATATACCGGGCATTCAAACAGTATAAATACAGGATTGAAGAGAACAGTAAGTTTACCCTTGAACCGGTCATTGCTGAAAGCCCGGATGCTGGCAGCGGAGCGGAAGCCAGAATGACAGGTAATACAGAAAAAGTCAGTTCAGTAGAAAATTCTTCACCACTGGAAGATGACAGGATCATTTTTCTGGTGCAGATCGCATCGGCAAAGAACCGGATCGAGCCGGAACCTTCCGGTTTTAAGGGATATGAGAACATCACTGTAATAGAACATGGCAAATGGTATAAGTATGCTGTAGGTGAGAACCTTTCCTATCATGAGGCCCTTAAGAAATGTACACAGGTTAAAAATGATTTTCCGGATGCTTTCGTGATCGCGGTCAGGAACAATGAACTGGTCCCTTTAAGTGAGGCGATTGTGGAGATCAACAAATAAGAACAGACGAAATGAAAATTGCCAGCGAAGCGAAAATAGGAATTACAGCCATCCTCACGATTGCTGTTATCATCTGGGGGATCAACTACCTGAAAGGGGTAAATATCCTTAGCAGCACCTATAGCCTTTCAGCCACATATGATGCAGTCGACGGACTGGAGCCGTCAGCGAATGTCATGATGGACGGTTTTAAGGTAGGCACTGTTGAGAAGATCGTATTTGAAACAGAGGCTTTACCGCCCTTCACCGTTTATATGGAGATCGATAAATCATACCCCATCAGGCAAGGCAGTACGGCCGAGATCCACAGCGCAGACCTGCTGGGTTCCAAAGCCATTAAAATTATCTCATCAGACAGCGAAACATATGTTTCAGATGGTGACCTCCTTTTGAGTCAACGGTCGGCCGACATGTTCACCACACTCCTGGAAGACATCACTCCTTTGCTAAATAATTTCAGTGCAGCTGCGCTTACGCTGGACTCCGCGGGGATGGCCATCCGTAAACTAATTGACGATCCGGCTATCAGCCAGATGGTTGGGAATCTTGAGCAGGCATCCGGTTCATTGAGCGAACAACTGTCATCCTCGGGCGATCTGACAAAGACGCTGGAAAATATCGGGCAGTTTTCGAAAGGTTTAAATGCAAAAACCGGATCCCTGCAAAGCACCATCACCCACCTGGAGGAGATAACCGGTGAACTGAAGAATGCACACCTGGACTCATTGGTCATGAACCTTAACTTACTAAGTAGCAGCATTTCCAATATAACAAACTCCATAGAGAACGGTAAAGGGACGGCTGGGAAACTGATCACCGAAGACAGCCTTTATCAACAACTTGACCAGCTAATCACCGATCTGGATTCCCTGATTACAGATGTCAATAAAAACCCAAAAAAATATGTCAGTTTTTCCCTCATCGGCAAGTAGTTTTTTCCAAAACAGGAAGAATTGCTGAAAATCTTTTGACAATTTTACCATATTCGTTGACAAAAATATTCCCGAAAGCAGAATTCATCTAAACCATAAATTGAATTGGCTCAGCTAAAGGATTAATTAACAATTTATTAAGATTAGAAATTCGCAACTGACTGATTCGTAATTTTTTACGTTTTTTTGTTTTTTTTACAAAATATAAACAACTGAACTTAAAGGCAATATAATATTGTTCGGAAAATCAAGTCAGTTTACCCTTTTTTTATTACTTTTTTTTCACAACCTTTGTTTTAGTACAAGCGAATCCCAATTTCGAATTTTTTAAATCTAACGTTTAATGCACGAACGTGTTTGGAACAACTGTCTTAATGTAATCAAGGATAACGTTCCTTCAATCAGTTTCAGAACATGGTTTGAGCCGATTGTTCCTTTGCGTCTGGAGCAGGATGTTCTTACGATCCAGGTACCCAGTCCGTTCTTCTACGAGTATCTCGAAGAGCAATACATAGACATTTTGCGAAAGGTCCTGGTAAAAGAGTTGGGTGAGGAAGCAAAGCTGGAGTACAACGTTGTAATGCAGAACAATTCATACAACAACAACAAGCCTTACACCGTTAAGTTTCCTGCAAAGAATGCCAAGGAGATCCGGAATCATCCAGTCAAAGTACCTTTGGACAGTTCCGACAATGCGATCAGGAATCCATTTGTCATCCCCGGTATCAAGAAACTCGACATTGATCCCAGGTTGAACCCGGGTAATTCGTTTGATAATTTTGTTGAAGGAGAATGTAACAGGCTGGCCCGTTCAGCCGGTTATGCAGTGGCCAATAATCCCGGAGGCACAGCCTTCAATCCCCTGCTCATCTATGGTGACAGCGGTCTTGGGAAGACCCATCTTGCACAGGCCATTGGGATAGAGGTAAAAACCCTTTTTCCGGATAAGACCGTATTGTATGTTAACGCGAACAAATTTCAGACCCAGTTTGTCGATGCCATCAGGAACAACAACAAAAATGATTTTCTTCATTTCTACCAGATGATCGACGTGCTGATCATTGATGATGTGCATGAGTTTGCTGGTAAAGAGAAGACGCAGGATACCTTTTTTCATATTTTCAACCACCTCCACCAGTCAGGCAAACAACTGATCCTTACCTCAGATAAGCCACCGGTAGAATTGCAAGGCCTGGAGCAGCGGCTGATCAGCCGTTTCAAGTGGGGACTCTCTGCCGATCTGCAGTCGCCGGATTTTGAAACACGGATGGCGATCCTGACCAAAAAAACATATAATGATGGCATTGAAATGCCTGAAGAGGTTTTGGAATACATTGCCAGCCATATCACAGATAATATCCGGGAGCTGGAGGGAGCCCTGATCTCATTGCTGGCACAGTCGACCCTGAATAAAAAAGAGATTACCCTTGATCTTGCAAGAGAGATGATCGACAAGCTCATCAAAAATACCAAGAGAGAGGTTTCCATTGACTATATTCAGAAAATGGTCTGCAGCTATTACAACATCGGCTTGGAACAGATGCAGAGCAGGACAAGAAAACGTGAGATCGTCCAGGCCCGCCAGGTCGCCATGTTCTTTTCCAAGAGTCTGACCAAATCAAGCCTGGCAACGATAGGATCTCAAATCGGCGGAAAGGACCATGCCACGGTGTTACATGCCTGCAAGACGGTGAACAACCTGATCGAAACGGATAAACGGTTCCGGATCCAGATCGATGAGCTGGAGAAAAAATTGAAAATGTAAAATCAAAAACAGGTCTCTTACCGGGGCCTGTTTTTTTTAGGATGTAACTATGGTATACCTTATTTTATGTATCCTCTCCTCTACCGGGATATTCCTGGTATTTAAATTCCTGGATCAGAAAAACCTCCCTTCCTTTCCTGTAATCATTATCAACTATTTCGTAGCTGCTTCACTGGGCGTTATTGTTAACGCTGACAGGATCAGCCTTTCGGCAGTGACAACTGCTCCATGGCTTCCAATTTCCGTCTTGATTGGTTTCCTGTTTATCGTCATGTTCTTTGTCATTGCCCGCTCATCTGGTGAAGCAGGTATTTCTATCACTACAGTTGCCAGTAAAATGTCGGTTGTCTTTCCCATCGCATTTTCAATCATCATTGACCCAACAGACAAGCTTACGCTTACCAAAGCCATTGCGATCGGGGCTGCCCTTACCGGGGTGTTATTAACGGTATATGAACCGGGGAGTACTGTTAAGGACAAGCGCCGTATGTTCATCCCGTTGCTGCTATTTATTGGCATGGGGATCGTTGATTCACTTGTGAAATATTCCCAGCACACCTGGGTAAGAGATGAAAACACAGCCATGTTCAGTGCTGTACTGTTCTTCATGGCGTTCATCACGGGACTGGCCATCATTCCCTTCAGAAAACAGGGAGTCAGTGAATTCCGACTGAAAGCGATCTGGCCATGGGGACTGCTGTTGGGAGTTGTGAATTTCGGATCCATCTACCTGATGGTGTCTGCATTAAATCATGTAAATACCAATGGGCTGCGAATAGATAGTTCGGTCATCTACGGAACAAACAATATTGGGATTGTCAGCCTTAGCGTACTGGCCGGACTGCTGATATTCAAGGAGAAACTTCATCGAATCAACTGGATTGGCATCAGTATATCAGCCATCGCAATCATCCTTTTTTCACTGGCATAAGATGAAAACATCCTACAGGACCATATCGAAACCTGCCAAAGGGCTTTTCAAGGACAGAGGAAGCAAATTCCTCGCCTTTGCATATCCTGTTGGTCATGAAGATGACATCAAACCCATCCTGGAAGAATTGCGAAAAAATCATCATGCTGCGCGGCACCATTGTTATGCCTGGAAGTTAGGCGTTGACGGATCAAGGGTGAGGGCCAACGATGATGGAGAGCCTTCCGGCAGTGCAGGAAGGCCGATCCTGAATCAAATAGAAAAGGCAGGTCTGACCAATACCCTCGTTGTAGTTGTCCGTTATTTTGGTGGTACACTGCTGGGCGTAGGGGGTCTTATCAATGCCTACCGGACAGCAACTGAGAATGCACTGCAGAGTAGTCGTATCGTACAAAATAAAATTCGTCATCTTTACCTTATCACCTTTGATTATGCACAAATGAATGATGTCATGAGCATTGTGAAAGAGCAGCATTTAGCACCCTACGATCAGGTGTTTGAATTGGGTTGCGTCATGAAGGTTGAAGTGGATCTGGATAAGGAGCGTCTGTTTACTGAGAAGATGAAGTTCATCAGCGGATGTCAGGTCAGGATGATCAATGATGGTTAATTATCAATTTGTTTTCAACAATGCGATTTCGGAATTTACACAATAGTATATTTGTAGGAAAGATGTTTATAAATAAGATATATACGAATGAAACCCTCATCATTGGGAATAGATACTTCAGCGGCGCAATGACAAAAGGACATGTATATATTGAACGGAGCATTAAGTCTCCATGATGAGGGTTCGCCGAGCACCTTAATATCACTATTATTCTGCGAGGCAACTAATTCCCTGGAGTAAAAACGAAGTTTATAACTAATTATATCATAAGACGTTAAATAAGATATATACGAATGAAAAAGAAAAGCCTTGTTTCCATCAATGATTTTTCAAAGGAGGAGTTTGTCAGGATCCTGGACCTTGCTTCTGAATTTGAAAAGGAACCTACCCGGGAGATTTTAAAGGATTATGTGATCGCCACCCTGTTTTTTGAACCTTCAACGAGAACGCGATTAAGCTTTGAAACTGCAATCAGTCGTCTGGGCGGAAAAATCGTAGGATTTTCAGATTCCTCATCAACCAGCACTTCCAAAGGTGAAACGTTGAAAGACTCGATCAGAATCGTCAGCAACTACAGCGATCTGATCGTCATGAGGCACCCACTGGAGGGAGCGGCCCGACTGGCCAGTGAATATGCATCCGTACCCATCGTCAACGCAGGTGACGGTGCCAACCAACATCCGACGCAGACATTGCTGGATATGTACTCCATAAGAAAAACACAAGGCAGACTTGACAATCTGAATATTTTCCTGGTCGGGGACCTGAAATACGGGCGTACGGTACATTCACTGCTGATGGCGATGGCAGAGTTCAACACCACCTTCTATTTTATCGCCCCGGAGGAGTTGAAAATGCCGAATGAATACAAGGGATATCTTGATAAAAAGGGGCTCAAGTACATCGAATGTAAGGACTTTAATGCGTACCTGCCGGAGGCTGATATCATTTATATGACCCGTGTACAGCAAGAACGTTTTACCGATCCGATCGAATACGAAAGGGTAAAGAACGTCTACATCCTGCAACGCTCCATGCTCAATGGATGCAGGGAGAACATGAAGGTACTCCACCCGCTGCCAAGGGTCAATGAAATTGCACTGGATGTAGATGATGCACCACAGGCCTATTATTTTCAACAGGCGCTGAATGGGGTCTATACCCGTCAGGCGATCATCACCCATATCCTGGGTATAAAATAAAAATGAACCGGAAAAATCCAGAAATAATGAAAGATAAGCAACTCATCGTCACCGCCATCAAAGATGGTACTGTGATTGATCACATACCGTCAGAAAGCCTTTTCCAGGTAATTTCCATCCTCGGACTTGACAAGCTCAGTAAACTGGTTACTTTCGGTAACAACCTGGAAAGTAAAAAACTAAAAACCAAAGGTATTATAAAACTTTCCGAAGTATTTTTTGACAGCAGTGACATCAACAGGATTGCCCTGGTGGCACCATCCGCCAAACTCAATATCATTCGGAATTATGAGGTGGTTGAAAAGGTGAAAGTTGAGATTCCCGATTATGTGGAAGGGATCATAAAGTGTGTCAATCCCAAATGCATCACCAACAATGAGACTGTCAGGACCAAGTTCTATGTGATCTCAAAAGAGGACCTTCAGCTCAAGTGCCACTACTGCGAGAAGATCACCACCAGGGACAACCTGGATATGACATAACCCGATCAACAGGTATTACTTCCTTATCCTGTCGTATGCCTTCACCAGCAACTCGTCCTTTCTAATACCACGGAAAGCAAGAATGAGCAGTACAAGCATAACCGGCGGAATAACGATTCTCCACTGAAATACAAACTGCTCACCACCCAGGTGATGCATTACGTACCGCACATAATAGAAAGCGACACCTATCAGCCCAAGGTTAAACAACATCTGGAACAATGTCAGGCGCATCTGCCTGGGCCTGTTCTTATAGGAAAATATTGTGCCAAAAGAGAGCAGGGCCGAAAAACTGATCATCACTGTCAGAGGCCAGGTCGCAATCCCCTCGTCTGTGCCTGCCAGGTCATATACCCCCGAATGGTGGAGAAAAAATCCCTTGTCACCTGCATTGACAAATGCCAGAGGACCGGTGTACAAGAGGATAGAAAGAATAAAAACAACGAACAGGTAAAGTGATTGTCTGCGCTGTAACATAGCGATCCGTTAAAAAAATTACAAAAGGTTTATTGATTTCCCAGAAGCAAGGGCAGTCCGTTCGCCAGGTTTGATAACATAGAACAACTGACTTCCAAAGATTAGGAGAAGAATTCCAAACACTGCAACAGTAACGATCAGTCCTTGTGGCTTTTTATTCATGGCAACTAAATTCTTGCATATTTTTCACTAAATTAAACAGGCAGAATCCGCTATTGTTTATAACCTCTTCCCGCAACACACAAAAATACATTAATTTTGCCAGCAAACTACATTATCAATGGAAAAGCGAACCATACCGGCTTCGGAACTGGTGCTTACAAATGATTCAAAAATCTATCATTTACACCTGAAACCCGGGGATATTGGTGAAACAGTATTTCTTGTGGGGGATCCAGGCCGCGTAGAACTGATGTCAGCCTTGTTTGACGAGGTAGAGCTGCGTATTGGAAACCGTGAATTTGTAACACATACCGGGATCTTCAATAACAAGCGCGTATCTGTAATATCCACTGGTATAGGCACAGACAACATCGATATCGTTTTGAATGAGCTGGATGCATTGGTGAATATCGACTTGAAAACACGCACCATTCATGATGAACTTAAGCGTTTGGATATTATCAGATTAGGCACGAGTGGAGCGCTGCATGCTGAGATTGAACCCGGCAGCATCATCGTCTCCGAGATAGCCGGAGGCCTGGACAACCTGATGTATTATTATGACAGCTTTTCTGAGGTAACAGACCCTCTTATGAGCGAGGCTTTCAGAAAACATATGGATTGGAACCCGGCCAACAGCATCCCCTATTTTGTCCACGCATCCAGCCGTTTGCTTAGCAAGATACAGTCTGCATCATACTATAGCGGGATTACCCTATCGGCCCCCGGCTTCTATGCGCCGCAGGGCAGGTCACTGCGCAGCAGGATATATGATGAAGCCTATATTGAGAAAGTCAGCTCTTTCCGTTCCGGGCCTTACAGGATCAATAATTTTGAAATGGAGGGATCTGCACTTTACGGGCTGTCAAAGACGCTGGGGCATCATGCACTTACAGTATGTATCGCCCTGGCCAACAGGGTAACGGGAAAATTCATTACAGACTACCAGTCGTATGTAAAACATTTACTTGAGGAAACATTAAAAAGCGTACTAAAGGATGATTAAAACTGCAGGAGAGATAGAGGCACTGCTAGCCTTGCTGGACGACACAGATGTATCGGTCAGCATCCCTGTAACTGAAAGGTTGACAGCGCTGGGAGAGCCGGCGGTAAGGGTCCTGGAGCAACAATGGGAACAAACTGACAACCAATTGCTGCAAACACGGATTGAAAATATCATCCTCAGGATTCAGCATAATACCATCAAAAAGGATTTGAAGGACTGGACCGATTGTCGCAGTGATCAACTTATTTATGGGGCCTATCTCATCGCCAGGACGCAGTATCCTGATCTGAGATTTTCTGAGATCGACACGGTCATTGAAAAACTGCGTGCCGAAATCTGGCTGGAGATGAACAACCGGTTAACCGCCATGGAGAAGGTTGGCGTGATCAATCACTTCCTTTTCAATGTTCACGGATACAACCGGTCTGTGCGTGGTGTGCAGTCGCCCCAACTTTACCTTGTGAACCATGTACTTGACACGCACAAAGGCCTTCCTGTCACCCTGGCAATCATCTATGCAGAACTGGCAGAGAGGCTGAACCTGCCGATCTATTGCGTAAATCTTCCGCACAACTTTCTGTTATGTTACAAAGACATTTCTTATCGGGATGACCCGGACGGTATTATGTTCTATATCAACCCCTATTCCAGGGGTTCAATCATTGGAAGGGGTGAAGTTGAACAGTTTCTGAAGGAGCAGAAGTCGGATGTTAAGCCTGAATATATGAGGCCTGTAAGCAATAATGAAACCATTATAAGGCTTACAGAAGGATTGAGGTTCGCCTATGCCGCCTCCATGATGGAAGAAAAGGCTGTCTTTCTTGAGGAGTTGATAGTTCTCTTGAAAAAGAACGGCCCGGATCATATTTTATAATAATCCCTGAACCAGTTTACAAACTGGCTCACGCCCTGCCGTATAGGCGTATCGGGCCTGTATCCGTAATCATCTGCCAGCGCTTCAACATCGGCCCATGTCTTTTCCACGTCACCCGGTTGAATGGGTTTCATAATTTTTTCAGCGACCCTTCCGGTTGCAGTTTCGATCTCCCTGATAAAATCGAGCAATTTTACAGGATTATTGTTTCCGATATTATACAGCCTGTAAGGAGCTGAAGACACTGAAGGATCAGGATTGGCAGGATCCCAGTCAGCTCCCGGACCCGGATGTGTTTTTGCTGTCATGGCAGATATCCCGTCTACAATATCATCTACATAGGTGAAATCCCGTTCCATCAATCCATGGTTAAAGACCTGAATAGGTTTTCCCCGCAGGATGGCATCCGTAAAGAGGAAAAGGGCCATATCTGGCCTTCCCCACGGACCATAAACCGTAAAGAAGCGGAGGCCGATGGTTGGGATTCCGAAGAGATGGCTATAGGTATGGGCCATCAGTTCATTGCTTTTTTTGCTGGCAGCATAGAGACTTACCGGGTGGTCGACATTTGCTCCGACAGAAAACGGCATCTCAGTATTCAGTCCATAGACACTGCTGCTACTGGCATAAATAAGCTTTTCGACCTGTACAAACCGGCAAGCTTCCAGGATATTCAGGAACCCGGTTATATTGCTGTCAACATAAGCCTCGGGGTTTGTCAGGCTGTACCGCACGCCAGCCTGGGCAGCAAGGTTAATGACCACATTGAATTGTTCATTCCTGAACAGACGCAACAAAGCCTCTTTGTCTTCCAGACGCAATTGGATGAACGTGTATCCGGGAAAAACCTTACTCTGCACAAAGCTTCCGTAGGCGATTTCCTTTCGGCTAACCCCCGCATTTTCCAGCCTGTCATACTTGAGATCCACATCGTAATAATCATTGACGGAATCCAGTCCCACGACCTGGTATCCATCGGCAAGAAGCCTGTTTGCCAGGTGGTAACCGATAAACCCTGCAGTTCCTGTTATCAGTATCTTTTTCAATTTACTCAGAAATGATCTTCCGGCAGATCAGTTAAGTACTGATCTACCGGAAGATATAGTTATCATGGCTAAAAGCAGCCTATTTTGCATAGTTTACAGCGCGCATCTCACGTATCACCGTAATTTTCACCTGTCCCGGATAGGTCATCTCATCCTGTATTTTCCTGGCAATATCGTAAGAGAGTATCTCCGCATCCTTGTCGCTCACTTTTTCACTCCCCACGATGACTCTGAGTTCACGGCCAGCCTGTATGGCATATGTTTTCAATACACCGGGATAGGAAAGGGCCATAGCTTCAAGGTCCTTCAGCCGCTTGATGTATGATTCCACCACTTCCCTCCTGGCGCCCGGACGTGCACCAGAGATCGCGTCGCACACCTGAACGATCGGTGCGATAAGGGTAGTCATCTCGGTTTCGTCATGATGTGCACCAATGGCATTGACTACTTCCGGTTTTTCCTTGTATTTTTCGGCGAGTTTCATACCAAATACGGCATGAGGCAGTTCTGGTTCATCATCAGGCACCTTCCCGATATCATGCAACAGTCCTGCACGGCGTGCCAGCTTTGGGTTCAGTCCCAGTTCAGAGGCCATAATTGCTGAGAGGTTCGCCACCTCCCGGGAGTGCTGAAGAAGGTTTTGTCCGTAGGAAGAGCGGTATTTCATCTTACCGATCAGCCTGATCAGTTCAGGATGCAGTCCATGGATTCCCAGATCGATCGCGGTGCGTTTTCCTGTCTCCACCAGCTCCTCTTCAATCTGCTTTCTTGTTTTCTCCACTACCTCTTCGATCCGGGCCGGATGGATCCGTCCATCGGTCACCAGCTGATGCAGTGCCAACCGGGCAATTTCTCTCCGAATAGGATCGAATGCAGAGAGAATAATTGCTTCAGGGGTATCGTCGACAATAACCTCCACGCCGGTTGCTGCCTCCAGCGCCCTGATGTTCCGTCCTTCTCTCCCGATAATCCGACCTTTCATCTCATCAGAATCAATGTGGAACACCGTCACTGAATTCTCAATAGCATTTTCGGCTGCTACCCGCTGAATGGTTTCGATGACCACCTTACGGGCTTCCTGACTGGCTGTCAGTTTGGCCTCATCCATGATTTCATTAACAAGCGACATGGCATCCGTTCTAGCCTCATCCTTCAGGGACTCCACCAGTTGCATCTTCGCCTCATCGGCTGAGAGGCCGGAAATGGTTTCCAGCTGTTCCACCTGCTGTCTGTGCGATCGCTCAAGGTCCTCTTTGCGGCGCTCCACCAGGTCGAGCTGTACACCAAGATTTTCCCTGATCGCTTCAATCTCCTTCTGTTTTTGTTGCAGGTCTTCCGATCGCTGAGAAAGGGAATACTCTTTCTGCTTTATCCCGTTTTCACGCTGGGACAGCTTTCCCTCCTTCTCATTGATCACTTTTTCATGATCAGATTTCAGCTGAAGAAATTTCTCCTTAGCCTGGAGCATCTTCCGCTGTTTGATCATTTCAGCCTCCTGCTCTGCTTCCGTAATAATCCTGTTCCCTTTTCGTTTAATGGATGCCTGTGTTATCAGGTATGCAGCAACAGCTCCAACAGCCACTCCGCCGGCAACCATAATCGCGCATCCATTCAACGAAACCTGGAGGATCATTTGTGTTATCAACAGTTCCATAGTTTCTCTATTTTTTTAAACAAAAAAAACCCGCACATTCCTTCAAGATTTATAAAAACCCCAGTAAATCATTAATGGAGCGGCCGATTCGGATCGAGTTTCCACTGATCCCCCGGGGGAGGATCCTTCGGCGAACCGAAGGTGTGGCCTGCTCTGGTCGAGCCGAGCTTTGCTCCAAATTAATAAGTGTTGAGTTTCACAAATGGTTGAAGAAACAATGCGGGCAAAATCTTCATATATGCAAAGAACGTTATTACTCCTCTTTCAGAATAAGATCCAGCTCTTCATTCAGGGCTTTCAAATCCTCTTCCAAAGATACGATATTTACT
>JAGYMF010000150.1 GCA_018400695.1 Bacteroidales bacterium
CCGCAGGGGCGGTGCTGCTCTCCCTGCTGGCGGTGCCTGTGCTGATGGCCAGTGAGAACTGGGACGACCACGACCGTTCGGGAAGGTATACTGCACCCGCTTTTGCGCGGAACTACCTGAACTCCTGCAAGCAGGATGCGATCATCTTTACCAATGGCGACAACGACACCTTCCCGCTCTGGTATGTGCAGGAGGTGGAGGGGTACAGGACCGATGTGCGGGTGGTGAACCTGAGTTACCTGACGGCCGACTGGTACATTGAGCAGATGATGCACCGGTTCTACGAATCGGCTCCGCTGCCGCTGAGCCTCTCGAAAGATCAGTACCGGCAGGGAAGGCGCGATTTTGCCTACCTGGTGGAAACCTCCACGACGCTGATTCAGCAGAAGTACCGGGCGAACGAGGAGAAATACCGGGAGGAGCTGATGCTGCTCTACGAAGCGGCACAAAAGGTGGTGGACCAGTCCTCCCTCAAAACCGGGTTCAGGAAGGACTACGACGCCTTCATGGCGCTGGAGGAGGAGATGGATCCGTTCAGGCTCTACTCTTATTTAAGCACTTTTGCGAGGACCGATGTGGCGGATCGGATCGGGATCGATGCCGGGGCGCTGAAGCAGCTTACCACCGACCTCGAGATGCAGATACGGACGATCGACCGGGACTACGTGCCACTGGCCGACGCAATGGCATTCCTCGGTACAGATGACCAGCGTTTCAGGGACAGCAGGTATTTCATCCCGTCGAAGCGGTTTATCATTCCGGTCGACACCGCGGCGCTCAGTGACGACATCCGGACGGATATCGTGGATGCGTCACTGGTGGACGAGGTGCGTTTTACCCTCTCCGACGAGGTGGTGTATAAAAACACGATCGCCAAGCTCGATATGATCGGGAACAACAACTGGGAGCGGCCGATCTACTTTTCCAATACCATCTCCGCCGACAACTTCATGAACCTCGAGAATGCCTTCGTTCAGGAGGGACTCGCCTACAGGCTGGCGCCGATCGATGTCTCCGGATCCGATATGGTAGGGGTGATCGATACGGATGCGATGTACCGCGTGATGGTGGAGGAGTTTGACTGGGGCGGACTGGATGATCCGTCGGTGTTCATGGATGAGAACAATGTGCGGATGACCATCAAGTACCGCTATGCATTCGCGACCCTTGCCAGGGCGTTATCGCTTGAAGGCAAGGATGAAAAGGCGGTGGAGGTGCTCGACTACTGCATGGACCACATGCCGCATGAGCGCATCCCGTTTAACTTCTCTGTCGTTCCGCTGATACAGAGTTATTTTGTGGTCGGCGCATCGGAGAAGGCGATCGCGATCACGGAGAAGATGGAAGAGGTGACGCTGGCGGAGCTCGATTATTATGTGGATGTGATCACCACCAAGCCCCGGAAGGCGGGCAAAATGGAGAACGAATTTCTGCAGCTGATCCGCGACCTGAATACCCTGGGCAGTATCGCCATGGGATTCGGGGAGCCGGAGCTTTCACGGAGCTTGCAGGAGAAGATGGAGAGCTATGTACCGGTGTACGAACAATATTTCCGCCGGTAAGTGATCCTTGCACGCATATCCAATGTCCTGCGGCGGTTTGCGCCCCGCGGGATCACCTGGGAGGGACCGGATGAAGGGCGACGGGTGTACCTTACGTTCGACGACGGACCGACACCGGAGGTGACCGGGTGGGTGCTGGACCGGCTCGATGCGGTGGGGGCGAAGGCGACCTTTTTCTGCCTCGGCAGCAATGTGGACAAGCACCCTGAACTGTATCAGGAGATCCTCGCCCGCGGTCATGCCACCGGCAACCATTCCCATACACATAAGAAAGGTTTCAGGAGCTCGGTGAAACACTACCTGGCAGATATCGACCGTGCAGGCGGGCTGATCGATTCCAGGCTGTTCAGGCCGCCCTACGGCAGGATCCTTCCCTGGCAGGTGCGGAAGATCAGGCAGCGGTACACCATCGTGATGTGGTCGGTGCTGAGTGTGGACTACGACCCCTGTGTTTCGGGCCGGCAGGTGGTAAAGAATGTGCTGGACAATGTGCGGCCCGGATCCGTGATCGTCTTTCACGATTCCATGAAGGCCTCGAAAAACCTCTACCACGCCCTTCCTGAGGTGCTCTCGTTCCTGCAAAAGGAGCGGTACGAGATGGTGACGCTCTAAACCCTCGAAATGGACAACCCCATCATGGGAGAACTGATCATTGATATCTTCGGCGAAACCGGCGCACGGGTGATTAACATCAAATTCCAGAAAGCGATGCGCCATTTCAAAACCCAGATCGATCTGAGTGAACAGCCGGCTGCAATATATCTGATTGGATTGGAACTTGAGCAGTGGCGAACAACGAGGAGGTTGATTGTTGAGTAATTTCAATAGCACCCTATCCTTATCATTTGCTCACAAGAGTTTCAGAAGGATTCTGAAATCGAGGTTTACAGAAAAGGATTCTGTTCGATAGTGGATTGTGTATCTTTTTTAGTTTGCCCATGCCGGGCAAACTAAAAAAAAGTGAACCATTGCAATATTAATCCGCTTTTTCTGATAATTATATTATTGGAGCTTATTCAGACCAGTTAATACCGTTGATTATTTGTCTAAGTCCCTCAATTCTTTCAATGAGCTTTTCAAAGGGTAAAGATTCGCCATAAATCATTGCTTCCTGCATGAATTTATAGTCCTTCTCCCAATCTCCTAATATCTTATCGGGTGGTATTGGGTTTAGTGTTTTCGGTTTGTGCAGGTTATAATCGACAGTAGCAATTTTTGTGTAAACGCTTCGATGGTTGATTATTTCGTTGTACAATGACTGGTTGTCAAGCGCTAAATCAAAAAATTCTGTTTGCATCAACTTTTCTACATCATACAAATGACGACTTAACCTATCTACCCTTATTTCTTCGGCTGGTTTCTGAAATTCCTCATGCAATAAAAACAGTTTTTCCAGCAATGTTCTTTCCGGGTTTACAGATGGAACAGTAATAGGAGCATCGGCAAACGGCGTATCAGGAAAATGCTCACCTACCAATGAAGAAAATACCCGGTTTGTAAAAGGTTCTCGCAATGAACGGCTTCCAATTTCAATTTTTACTTCTGATTTTGTATAAGTGGATGGTGTTGTACAGGTATCATATTTTACAAGTATCTGAACGGGTTCAAGATTTTCACCATCTTCCTCATACAATTCTACCTTTGCATCGGTATAACCTGCCTTTGTGAACTTATCCTGCAATTCAGGGATAAAGGTATTGTAAATGTATTTACGTGTAGCAGACCTTAACTTTTTCACCTGCTTTATGGTTGTACATTCACCAATGTCGAGGAATTGTTTATCGAGGGCAAGGTCAATATCCTCTGAAAAACGTTCAATAACATTCCATGCTTTGCTCAGGGAAGTACCTCCCTTAAATACAATGTGTTTTGATACCTCCATTTCCTGCATCACGGCAAGGGTTAGCACTACCCACCAGTCTTTTTCTACAGCGGATGCCGGAATACCTATTGTATTGCCAACCACCTCAAAAATGGAATTCTTTTCTTCTTTCTTTAATTTATAAAAGTTTATGCTGCTCAATTTTTCTCAATTGCCTGTTTCATTATCTCTTTTATCCATGCCGGAGCAAGGCTAATATCATGCTCCAAATGTTTTATATCTTCTTGTTTTAGCAGGGCTGCTATTTTGTTAATTTCATTTAATGTAGCCTTATCTTTCCCTAATTCACGCAAAGCCTGAATTACCATTGCACTTATTTTGCCTTTAGCAAGTAGGTTTTTAGGCGTTGTCCGTTTAAATTTTATGGTACGTTTACCTACTTTAACGGTTCTTGCTGCACCATCGGTTAAAAACACCAAGTTTAACGGAACTTGCGTACTCAATCCCAAGGTATTTAAGGCATACGCCCCCGTTGGAACTATCTTTATTTTATCCCTATTGGCGATACCCTGTGCCACTTCTTCTGCCGTAGGCATTACTTCACCTATTAGTTCGCTGATTATAGGACGGACATAGATACCATGTGTGACACTTTTTATAAGTCCTTTTTCCCTAAGTCGCTGCAATGCTTTTCGGATTGCAGCAGGTGTACCAAGGTGACTGAAATCGTCAGGAAACAACAAAGTGCCTTTTGGTTTTGATTGTATGCTTTTGCTTATATTGCTTTCTGTATCTGTCATTTAATTTTGTATTACGTCACAAATATGGCAAATATTTGTGACAATGAATTACAACACAACCTTTAATTATGCCATTCAATTCAGGAATCGATATAATATTCGTACAAATCTTTTGTTCTATAGGGGATTGACTGAGATAATCAACGAGCATGGCTGCTCCTGCGAGACCAGCAACAGCATCAGCATCAGTTTTAATCCTTCACCCAACAAACCCAGCCTGAGCAATACGGGCGACCTGGTTCTCTGTTCAGGCAGTGACCAGTATCTGTCTATCACCAATTACAACGAAAACTACCAGTATACCTGGCTTATAGGC
>JAGYMF010000151.1 GCA_018400695.1 Bacteroidales bacterium
GCGCTCGTGCTGGGCAATGTATCACTAACCCTTGAGGTGGAATCGCTGGTTCCGGGCATTACCGATGCAGCACTGGAAGGGATGGGTAGTTATGGAGGATTGTTACATGAGGCGGACAGGAGAGAAAAGCATATGGATGAGCAGTATGAATGGTGGCCGCAGGCTGAAGCATTGGTGGGGTTATACAATGCGTGGGAGCTTACCGGCAGGGATCATTACCTGGATGATGCATTGAGAATGAAGGATTTTATTGGGTCATACTTCATTGACAGGAAGCATGGCGAATGGTTTTACAGGGTTGATAAACAGATGAAGCCGGTGAAGGAATACGGGAAAGCGGGACTCTGGAAGTGTCCCTATCACAATGGTCGTGCCTGTCTGGAGCTGATCACCAGGATCAACCGGCAATAACTTAATATTATTAGTAGTCATGAAATTGCGTGGCATCGTTATATGTAGGGCATTCTTTTGCAGAAGAATCGTGACTGTATTGTTTGAGAGGAGATTGCAGAAGGTTGAATATATTGATAAGATAATTAATAGTGACTTTAACAGATAATTTGTATGAGAACAAAACATTCACTCATTATGATGGTCGTTATGGTGCTCGCATTGTTTTTCTCATCCTGTTGGGGAGAGGAAGAGCAACCGTTCATAACTGTTGACGGAACCGCTTTTATGCTTAATGGGGAGCAGTATTGCTTTATGGGCACCAATTTCTGGTACGGAGCCTATATTGGTGCACAGGGGGAGACCGGGGACCGCGACCGGCTGCTGCGGGAGCTTGACCGGATGAAAAAGGCGGGGATCACCAATTTGCGTGTACTGGCAGCATCGGAGCAATCATCACTGATCTATTCTGTATCGCCCGCATTTCAGACTGCCCCGGGTGTATATAATGACACCTTACTGGACGGACTGGATTTCCTGATCTCTGAAATGAAAAAGAGGGATATGCATGCCGTACTCTTTCTAAACAACTTCTGGCAATGGTCGGGTGGCATGGCGCAGTACCTTTCCTGGGTCAACAATGAGGAGATCCCTGATCCTGATCTGGCTGCCGAGGGGGAATTCTCCTGGGATGAATTTATAAATTATGTGAGCAGTTTCTATACCAATGAGCGGGCAGTGCAGAAGTATTATGATTATATCAGGATGCTTCTTAACAGAGAGAACAGGTACACCGGTCTGAAATACAGTGAAGAGCCCGCAATCATGGCATGGGAGCTGGCCAACGAGCCCCGTCCCGGTACCGGTCAGAGGGGTTTTGATAACATTCCCGCCTATGTTGACTGGGTGAACGGGACCGCGGCGCTTATCAAATCTCTTGCTCCCAACCAACTGGTAACCACCGGAAGTGAAGGGGAGATGGGCTGTATGGGAGAGCCGATATGTGTTCTGGAGTCGCATGCAGGAGAGCACATCGATTATATCTCCTTTCACATGTGGGCCAAAAACTGGGGATGGTTCGACACACATGATATTGAGGGTACCATGGGGCAGACCCTCAGGAATGCAGAAAAGTATATTGAGCGACATATCAATTATGCCTCATCGCTCGGTAAGCCGGTCGTTCTTGGCGAGTTTGGCATGGACCGTGACCATGGATCGTTTTTGCAGGGGACTGCTGTTACGGCGCGTGACATCTATTTTGAGTTTGTCTTTGATCTGATCTATCAGCATGCAAAGAATGGCGCTTCTGTTGCAGGTTCTAATTTCTGGGGCTGGGCAGGAGAGGGCCGGTCCATGAATGAAGATTTCTGGTGGAGAACCGGCGATCCCTTTGTTGCTGATCCACCGCAGGAGCACCAGGGGTTGAATTCGGTGTATGATACCGATTTGTCAACTGTAGGGATTATTAAAAAGTACAGTGATGCCATGCAGGAAGCAGTGGGGTCGGTAAAATGAACGCTCGGCAGAAAGGGTGAGATCTGTCTTGCTTATCAGGTTGCCGACACATTGCTGGTTATTTGTAATACAGGAATATAAAGTAAATAAACTATAATGACATGCAGATGATGAGAAAACTATTTCCTCCATTGATGGCAGCACTTGTTTTGATCGCTGCCCCCGGCTTTTCACAGCGCGATCCCTCGACAATAAAGACGGCTGAATATGCACAGCTGCAGCAGGAGTTGTGCACGGGCTGGAACACGTGGTACAACAACAGCATGCTTTCGCATGTGTACCTGCCCGACGGTTTTTCACTGAGTGTTTGTCTGGATGGCTGGGGAACCCGTTACCTGAAGGAGAATTTCAAGGTTTCAAAGGCGCTCGACCGGCCCGAATCGCTGATTCCCGGATTGCGATCCGATAAAGGTGATTACACCAGTATGCGGGTGCAGTATGACAGGAATGAGGTACAGATAGAGAGTGCGGTTGATGGCGACGACCTGTTGCTGCTGGTGACGCCCCTGGTGAACAATTCCTATCTGAAAATTGTGATCGAGGCGGGGATCCATTGGAACAAGCCCGGATTTACCGGTCATGAGGATGGGCGGTTGTTTGGAAAATTTGGCGATCGTACCATCACGGTGGGGAGTACAGAAACGCCGGTAGATGATCCTTTTGTGCAGACTACCCAGCCATCGCTGGTGTTCAGTGGTGATAAAACTGTGGGAATCTATACCGGTCGGGAGCGGAGCCTTCAGGAGATCCGTGAATTTATCGGCATGAAACGCGAGGAGCAGATCGCGCGCGCGGCGGAATACGGGGAGCTTTCGGACGCATTCATGGCCATGCAGAGCATACTTGCGTGGAACACCATTTATGATGACGAAAGCAAGCGGGCCATCACACCTGTGAGTCGCATCTGGAACGCTGAGTACTGGAACGGGTTTGTGCTGTTCGACTGGGATACCTATTTTGCGGCCTATATGCTCTCACTGTTCAACAGGGAGCTGGCGTATGCAAACGCCGTGGAGATCACCAAGGCGATCACCCCGGAAGGCTTTATTCCTAACTATATCGCGGCCTACAACAATGGTTCGTGGGATCGCTCGCAGCCTCCCGTAGGTAGCTTTGTTGTGAACGAAATCTATAAAAAATACCAGGAGAAATGGTTTTTGGAAGAGGTGTATGATGAGCTGCTCAGCTGGAACCGTTGGTGGGTGGAGATGCGCTCGAACGGTGACTTCCTGAGCTGGGGATCCAGTCCGGTTGCTGATCCGAACTACCGCGGAGGGAATGATTTTCTTGGATCGATCCTGGAATCGGGACTCGATAACTCTCCGATGTACGACAGCATTCCGTTTGATACGACACGGCACGTGATGGAGATGGCCGATGTGGGTTTGATGGGATTCTATATTCGTGACTGCAAGGCCCTTGCGGAAATATCCGGTGTGCTCGGTAAAACGAAGGAGAAGAAGGAGCTGGAGAGGCGGGCCAGGGATTATACAAAGGTGCTGAACAGGCTGTGGAGCGAAGAGGATGGTATATTTTATAACCTGCGGACCGACAACGGGGAGGTTAGCAAAAAGCTGTCGCCGACCAATTTTTACCCGCTGCTTGCCGGTGCTGCATCGCAAAAGCAGGCTGAGCGGATGATCCGGGAGCACTATTTCAATCAGGAGGAGTTTCACGGGGAGTATATTCTGCCGTCCATAGCAAGGAATGTGCCCGGCTATGCCGACAATACATACTGGCGCGGGAGGATCTGGGCACCGATGAATTTCCTGGTATATATGGGGATGAGAAATTATGACCTGCCGGAGGCGAGGAAGGACCTGGTGAAGCGGTCGTACGATCTGCTGATGAAGTCGTGGAAGGTGGATGGTGCCATCTATGAGAATTATAACGCCGATACAGGCGAGGGGGATGACATGGACAATGCCGACAGCTTTTATCACTGGGGGGCGTTGCTCACTTTTATTTCATTTATTGAGAATGGGTACCTTGAATAATGCAGCTTCCGGCAACATTACAGGAGGTTTATTTTAATTGAAGTTATATCTGTATGAAATTAAACAGAATACAATATGAGATCCAGGTTTTTTAAATGGTGTTTTTTATCGTTCATATTCTTTAATCTGCACCTATTTGCACAGGAGAATACTGATGAAATTCGACTGGCTGTTGATTTAATGCGAACTGTCGATACCTATGATGGAATTGGCGCCGTAAGCGCGGGTGCTTCATCCAGGTTGCTTATCGACTATCCGGAACCCTACAGGAGCCAGGTGCTCGATTTTCTTTTCAAACCAAATTACGGAGCTTCGCTGCAACACCTGAAAGTTGAAATTGGTGGTGATATCAATTCAACAGACGGTTCTGAACCCAGTCACATGAGAACCGGGGAGGATGAAAACTATGAGCGTGGATATGAGTGGTGGCTCATGAAGGAGGCGAAAAAGCGCAATCCCCACATTATCCTTGATGCCCTGGCATGGGGAGCACCGGGTTGGATCGGCGACGGGAACTACTATTCGCAGGATATGGCCAATTACATTGTACTTGGGAACTATTCCAATCGGAGAGA
>JAGYMF010000152.1 GCA_018400695.1 Bacteroidales bacterium
TTTAACCGAGATAGACAGTTTATCAGCGATCTCCTTGTATTTTAGTCCCTCGAACCTGCTCAGGCTGAATATTTCCCGGGTTCTTTCAGGCAGCCGTTGAAGGGTAACCAGCATCACAGTATGCAGTTCTCCGGCCTCCAGTTCTGCAGATGACTGGTCTTCTGCGTCCAGATGACTTTTGGCCCATTGTTCATCGAGCGGCAACTCCCGCCTGGATTTCCGGAGGACCATCATTGCGTTGTTGTAGGCAGACCGGTACAGATAGCTGTGCCAGCCGGTGTGAAGGTTCAGCACCTTCCTGTTTTTCCATATATTGTAAAAAACATCCTGCACCACCTCTTCGGCTATTTCCGGTTTGTGCAACAGGCTTCCGGCATAATTGCAGAGTCCGGGATAGTAGAGATGGAAGAGCTGTTCAAAAGCCTTCACATCTCCTTTTCGGATCTTTTTCAATTGACGTAAATCCCTGTTGGTCATTGTTTCTCAGTCTCCAGGTTCATATGCGCTGCCTGATCCAGCAGTTGATCATCTTCAGATCAAATGTACAATTTTTCAGGCAGCACCGGCATGATACCGGCAGGGTATCCTCAGGGCGTTACCAGGTCGTTTTCCCGCAGGAATTTTTTGTTCAGTTTCCTGATAGCCGATTCGATGCTCTGGTCAGGTTCGATCACATTGTATCCCCCCCAGAAATCCTTGTCGAAGAAGACGTAGACCAGGTCGTCAAGCACCTGCGATCTTTTATACCGCTCTTTATAGGGGATTTTTTCCGCAACTTTATCATCTCTTTCGGTAATGGCGATCTCGGACATGGTGTTGTATTGTGTTTTGAACAATTTCTTTTCCCATTTCACGTCGAATTTTACTTCGGCGCGGGCATAACTGAAATACCAGGTGCTGTCACTTTCGATCGTATATTTGGTCCTGTAGGCTGCCCTATCAGGTATGACGGTCATCCCAACCGGCTTTTTGCGGATAAACATACTTGATACCTCTTCTTCGTTATCCATATTCAGCTCAAACTCTGCCTCCGTAATTGCCAGCTTGTCCATGTCGATAAAAAGTTTTCCGTGGTATAAAGGAGTCTCCACATATGGCTTCTGATCAAATGATACCAGGTAGTGCAGCCTGTCATTGATGGAGATCACGCCGGAGATTCTGAAATCATAGACCTCTTTGTACTCTTCGGTGAGCAGGAGGTATGGGTTCTTGACAATGTCGAGCAGCAATGTCGTAACAGGACCGCCCTGTACTTTGAAGAGTACTGTATCCATCTTCTGCACGTCAGCACTTTTCCTCCCCTGTATCATTCTTACCTGGTCGTAACGGAAGCTGTTTGCATAAGGCGATTTGTAGATATCGACCACCGCTTCGGAGATGGAGACATAATTTCTCCATTTTTTTATCGTCTCCCTGTAGAAAGCGGTCATCATCATGTCGCTGGTACTGTAGTTGTCGTTGATATTCATCAGCACCTCGCCGATCAGGCCTTCAGCATCTTCAGATCTGACGGTGATCTCACCGAGCGCGACCGGGTTGGGCTGCAACCTGATCATGTGGTTGTCCAGATTCCTGAAACCATCAACGTACATGGTTTGGTTTTTGTATCCAACGTAAGAGACCTTGATGGTGGCAAGCTGCACATCGCGGGACGTCTTCAGCAGGAATTCACCATCGATATTGGTCACTGTCGCGATGCTTGTTCCTTCGCTCTCAATGGTTGCGAAGGGCAGGGGTGTGTTGTCTTCAGCATCAACGACTGTTCCGGTGTAGACGATAAAATTGGTGGTATCTATCGCCTCTTTATCTTCGGGAAAGCTGATGCCGGCTTCTGCCTGAATGGCTCCGGTAAGGAGGAAGGCCAGAAGGACTGGAAAAATCTTTAATTTCTTCATGATTGGTTATTTTAATGATTGTTTTTCGATCTTCGTTCATCTTTAAGATGCACAAGATGCAGATGACCCTATCTGTTTTCATATTTTTTTTCAACTTTCACGCCTGTTTTTTGTTGTATCACCTAATCAAATAGAATAAAATAATGGTTAAATGGAGTTATAAGGATATTCCTTCCCAGCAGGGCAGGGTGGCGATTGTTACAGGAGCTAACAGCGGACTGGGTTTTTATACGACCAGGGGGCTGGCTGAAAAGGGTTGTGAAGTAGTGATGGCATGCCGGAACACCGGCAAAGGGGAGGAGGCCATGAATGAGATCCTCAAAAGTGTGCCCGGGGCAGTGCTGAATGTTATGCAGCTCGATCTTGCCGATCTCGCTTCGGTACAGGCGTTTGCAGCTGCCTTCAGCAAAAAATACCGTAAGCTGGACCTGCTGATTAACAACGCCGGACTGATGGCGATTCCAAAGAGGATGACGGCGGACGGGTTTGAGATGCAGTTCGGGGTGAACCACCTGGGACATTTTGCGCTTACAGGACTGTTATATGGAATGCTTAAGAAGACCAGTGGATCCCGGGTTGTCAATGTCTCCAGCGCTGCGCATAACTTAGGGGAGATCCGTTTTGACGATATCAACTGGGAGAAAGGGTATAATAAATGGAAGGCATATGGCATGAGCAAACTGTCCAACATCCTATTCACCCATGAGCTGGCCGACAGGGTTTCGGCGAAGGGGGACGATATCAGGGTGGTGGTGGCACATCCTGGCTATGCTGATTCAAAGCTGATTGAGAAGGGGCCCGAGATGAATGGGCGGAATTTCATGGTGAAGGCGGGTCGGATTGCCAACAGCCTTGTCGCGCAGAGTACAGAAATGGGGGCGTTGCCCACGCTGTATGCTGCCACCGCACCGGAGGCGGAACACAGGGCATTTTATGGTCCGGGTGGATTTGGTGGTATGCGCGGCTATCCCACCCGTGTCAATCCCAACCGTAAGAAGGTCAGCAAAGAGGTGCAGGAAAAACTCTGGGCGCTTTCGGAAAGTATGACCGGTATCCCGTTTTCCTCTAACATGGCATAGATTTTGCGTTTTCTTAGATTGTTGTTAAACAATCATTCATGCTTACAAGAGCATGGTTGTTTGAGAATGGTGTGTTCTACCTGACCATAAATAAAATTTTGACAGATGAAACAATTAACACTGGTTATCGTATCCGTGGCACTGTTGCTGACAGGCTGCGGAAATGCCTTCAGGGTTTATCACGACCTTGATATGGAGGCAGACTTCAGTCAGTATACAACCTACTCATTCCTTGACTGGACCGATGGGAACAAGAAAACCATTACAGGCATGGAGCGTGAGCGCATCCGGGCGGTATTTGCCCGGCAGCTCGAAGGTATGGGCTTCGACTATGTGAATGAGGGAGGCGATATGCAGGTAAAGATCACCGTCTATTTCAGGGAGGCGAAGCGGTTTTCTTATGGCTTCTACTACCCCGACTCCTATAATTATATAGAGCGGGCGCTGGCGGTGGATATTTTTGAACGCGGGACCAGAAAGCATATCTGGCACAGCGCTGCAGTGGGAGAGATCGGCAGAACGCCGATGGAGCGTGCTGAAGAGCTGCCTGAACAGGTGGCAGAGATGTTCGAGGCGTTTCCGGTGGGTAAATAATATGAATGCCTTATCCTTCTGATTTCTATGGGCTTCGTTTCCCGAAGCGCTGTCCCGGCATATTTTGAGCGTATATGATTGTTTTGAAGGCGAGCATAACGCAGCTATTGACGTTTTCTTGCAAGCTAATTACCTTCTCAGCTTTGTTGTGTGGTTGACTATTCTCTTTCAAAGGTGGCGTAGTAATCCAGCTCTACGACACCATCGAACGTATAATAGGAGAATTCAACCCTCTTAAAATTGCCGGAGACAGCACCTTTGCCATTAACTGAAAGGAAATTTCCAAATCCCTGGCTGTTGATGAAGAGTGTGTCGGCAACCAGTTCGGCATAAACGAATTCATTCTCCCCTGCATTATGAAAATTATCAATAATGTACAGGTTTTCTTGTGTGCTTACCTTATCGATCTCTACGAAATAATTATGGACACCGGCGTGGGCTGACCGTTCATTGCAGACATACAATCCTTCAACAGTTGTGTACGTGGTAGCCTGTTTCTCTTCGCAGGAGGCGGCGAGAAGGATGGGGACAAGGAGCAACAGTGAAGCCTTAATCCTGTATTTCTTCTTCATTTTCATAAATAAATTCTTCAACCTGGTTTCCCTGTTTGTCGAACCCCACTGCCTCGCCGTCGCGCTGCCCTTCACGGAAGTGTATTACAGTCATCACCTCCCCGGTTTGGTAGTAGGTGGTCCATTTACCTGTTTTCTTATCATCCAGGTACTCTCCGCTGTTCTTCAGTTCGCCGGTTTCGTAGTACATCCTGAAAGGTCCTTCGGCGCGTCCGTTTTCGTAATGCCCCTCCTGCTTCAAATTGCCGTTCTCATGGTAGACCTTCCATGTACCGGCGATTTCTCCGTTCCGGTATTCCCCCTTTATATAGATTTCCCCTGATGGAT
>JAGYMF010000153.1 GCA_018400695.1 Bacteroidales bacterium
TTGATGGTCTGCCACTCCTCCCCTTCGCTGCAATTCACATCGATCTCACATTCCTGTGAGGTACCCAGCCCGGTATTGCCCGTCCCCTTTTCCGCGTATACAGGAAGGAAGGCATGGGAGAGCAGTCCGACGCGCAGGACGCCATAGTTTCTTCCGGGGTCGTCCACCTGCAGCTCGATGATCATCTCCTCACCGGGAATATGTCCCACGTAGAAGGTTCCATATTCCTTGTTGTTTTGATGGTTGAACGCCCCTTTCAGGTGCTTTCCCGGAGGATCATAGATAAAAACCCTCGCCCCCTTTTCAAGGGCAAATTGAGAAAACTGCACCCCCAGCGAGTAGGCTTCAGGCGAGATCAGGTGCACCCTCCAGATATGCATGCCGTCGCGCCGGACCCATTCACCATTCTGTTCCGGAGAGAGGTCTACCACGCGTTCAGTGGCGTATTGCAAAGCCTTGGCGTTGTTGTTGAAGCGTGCTGCCTTGATCCCCTGGATGATCAACGGGTCTTCCGGTGGCAGGAGGTACATCACTTTTGCAGCGGTGAAATCAGCTTCATTCATCAATGGCGCGCCGCCGTGGCTGATCTGGGCGTTCAGCCCTGGCAGGCCGGCAGCGGCGAACAGGAGTAATATTACGGCTATGGTGGTTGGTTTTTGCATTTGGTGCCGGTCAGGTGCAAAATTAGCAAAAAGATCATTATTGAAGGTGCATCTGTTCATGACTGCAAAGCTTTTTACTATTTTTACGGAAAAGAGGGGACAATGCGAGGATATGGGAACATTACGAAAAGATGGAAGACTACGAATAATGGGGGCATTGAGAAGAAAAGGGGACAAATTCCAGGATAAGGGAACATAACGAAGATAAGGGGATATTGCGAAAAAAAGGGAACATAACTAAGATAAGGGGATATTACGAAGATAAGGGGATATTACGAAGATAAGGGGATATTACGAAGATAAAGGAACATTACGAAAAAGAGGGAACAAATGGATAAAGCGTCGGCCAGGGACCGCATACAGAAGCTACGGAATGAACTGCACAGGCATAACCATCTTTATTACGTGGAAGCGCGGCCGGAGATCAGTGATTTTGAATTCGACCTGATGATGCAGGAGCTGGAGACGCTGGAGAAGAAATTTCCGGAATTGAGCGACGACAACTCCCCAACCCGGCGTGTAGGCAGTGATATTTCCGAAGGATTTGAGCAGCATGTCCACGAAATTCCGATGCTATCGCTGGGGAACACATACAGCAGGGAGGAGCTGAAAGATTTTGAAACCAGGGTGCGCAAGACCGTTTCCACGCCGGTGGAATATGTCTGCGAGCTGAAATATGACGGCGTGGCGATCAGCCTGACCTATGAAAAGGGGCAGCTGGTGAGGGCCATTACCAGGGGTGATGGCGTGGTGGGAGATGTTGTAACGGCCAATGTGAGGACCATCAGGAGCATTCCCCTGCAGTTGTCGGGTGATGGTTATCCTGAACGTTTTGAAATACGGGGCGAGGTATTGATGCCGCTGGAGGGTTTCCGGAAGATGAACGAGCAGCGCAGCGCAGCCGGTGAACAGCTGTTTGCCAATCCCCGGAACGCCACTGCGGGAACGCTGAAGATGCAGAACTCCGCGCTGGTTGCCAGGCGGCCGCTGGATTGTTACCTCTATTCGGCAGCCATAAAGGATGAACTGTTCAACAGCCATTTCGAAAGCCTGAATGCCTGTCGCCGGTGGGGCTTTAAGATACCGCCCTACAGCAGGCTGGTCACCTCGATGGAAGAGGTTTTCGAATTCATTGATCACTGGGCAGAGAAGCGGTCGGAGCTGCCTTTCGAGATCGACGGTGTCGTTGTAAAGGTGAACGCCCTGGCACAGCAGAAGCAGCTGGGTTTCACAGCAAAGACACCACGCTGGGCCATCGCCTACAAGTTCAAAGCCCAGCAGGTCAGCACACGCCTGCGCGGGGTGGTTTTCCAGGTAGGGAGAACGGGGGCTGTCACACCGGTCGCCAACCTCGACCCTGTGCAGCTGGCCGGTTCCACGGTTAAAAGGGCCTCCCTGCACAATGCGGACCAGATCGCCATGCTCGACCTGAGGGAGCATGACCAGGTATTTGTGGAGAAGGGTGGAGACATCATTCCCAAGATCGTAGGGGTGGACAAAGAAAAACGCGACGGGGCGTCCGCACCTGTAACATTTATTTCGCATTGTCCTGAATGCGGCACTGAACTGATCCGGTATCCCGGGGAGGCTGCGCATTACTGTCCGAATGTGTATGGCTGTCCGCCGCAGATCAAAGAGCGGCTGAACCATTTCATCAGCCGCAGGGCGATGAACATCAACGCAGCAGAGGCGACCATCGGACAGTTGTATAACGAAGGACTGGTTCGCGGACCGGCCGACCTGTACACGCTGAAGTATGAAGATATCATTGGACTCGAGCGCTTCGCCAAAAAATCGTCGCACAACCTGATCAACAGCATCGCTGCATCCAGGGAGGTGCCCTTTCCGCGGGTGCTGTATGCATTGGGGATCAGGTATGTGGGGGAGACAGTCGCCCGAAAGCTGGCAACACATTTCGGATCGATCGACAGGATCAGGCAAGCGGGTGTGGATGAACTGACAGCGGTGGATGAGATCGGGGAGCGCATCGCCGGATCGGTCACCACATTTTTCCAGGATGAAGCAAACATCAACACCGTTGAAGCGCTTAAGGAAGCCGGGCTGCAGCTTGAGATCCGCAACGAAGAGGCTGAAACCGGGACATTGTTAGAGGGAAAAAGCTTTGTCATCTCAGGCACATTTGAGAATTTTTCGAGGGATGCGCTAAAAGAGATGGTGGCTTCCAACGGTGGAAAAAACCTCAGTGCTGTAAGCTCTAAAACCTCCTATATCCTTGCAGGAGAGAATATGGGGCCCGAGAAATTAAAGAAAGCAGAAGCGTTGGGCATTCCGGTAATTTCAGAAGATGCGTTTATGGAAATGCTGAAAGGCTGAGTATATCCGCCAAAAATTGTATTTTTGATCCGCCAATGAACAAGTTAAGCAAATATATCGGATACAGGGTGCTTCGGAAGCGCTTTAAAAAGGTTTCGCGTGACAAAGCGGTTCAGAATTTTGAGACCGCTACTTCTGCGGTGATCATCTTTGATACGCTGCTTCCGGACAGCTCGGAGGCAGTAAAACAGTTCACCAAATTCCTGAAGAAAAGCGGCATCACCACCACTGTCATCGGCTACGTTTCACAAAAAGATATTCGTCAGGAGGTACTGCTCTGGCCCGATATTAATTTTTTAACGAAAAAAGAGGTGAACTGGTATGGTGCTCCCAGGGGAGAGATCGCCGAAGCCTATTTTTCAAAAACCCCCGACCTGCTTTTTGTAATTAATTTTCAGGAGGACCTCACGATTGAATTCCTCACCAGGCTTTCCAGGGCCAGGTTCAAAGTGGGCTGCTATACAGAGAATGAGAACGACCTTGATTTCATGATCAACCCCGGCAACAAAGCTTGTGAAGTCGGATACTTCATCGAACAGGTCGAACACTATTTAGGATTGTTGAACCCCGCAAAATAACAGTATTTATGGTAAACGGTGCAAAATTCAAAGGCACTGGTGTGGCTATGATCACGCCTTTTAACAACGACGGATCATTGAGTATTCATGGGCTTGAACTTCATACAGAACGGCTGATAGAACAGGGTATCGATTACCTTGTGGTGCTTGGCACAACAGCAGAAACGCCTGTGTTGACGAAGGAGGAGAAGATACGTATCATTGATGTTGTCCGCAAAGTAAACAATGGCAGGGTCCCCATAGTGGTAGGCGCCGGAGGCAACAATACTGCGGGCGTCATCGAATGGATCAGGACGATCGGCAGTGAAGGCATTGATGCTTACCTGAGCGTGGTCCCCTATTACAACAAACCTTCTCAGACAGGGATGAAAGCACATTTCTCTGCGATCGCTGCCTCGTCTGATCTTCCGCTGGTACTGTACAATGTGCCCGGGCGGACCGGGTCTAACATGGCTGCAGAGACCACGCTTGAGCTGGCCCATGAGCTGGGTGAAAAGGTGGCAGCTGTGAAGGAGGCTTCAGGCAATCTGGCACAGATCATGAACATCATCAAAGACAAGCCGGAAGGGTTCAGTGTGATTTCGGGCGATGATGCGATCACCCTGCCGCTGGTCAGCGCCGGCGCTGCGGGAGTCATCTCCGTGATCGGCAATGCGCTGCCCAAACTGTTCTCCACGATGGTGAATGCAGCGCTGGAAGGTGACATGGCTGCAGCGCGTGAGAAACACTACAAAATCCTACCGCTGATCGCGTTGATCTTCAGGGAGGGAAATCCATGTGGCGTGAAGGCACTCATGGAGCTTCTCGGACAGGGCGACAGCAACCTGAGGCTGCCACTGATTCCGGCAACGGAAGCGCTGGTGGCAGATCTGCAA
>JAGYMF010000154.1 GCA_018400695.1 Bacteroidales bacterium
TTCGTCGCTCGGTTCGAACCCAGATCGCAAGAACCGGAATCTTGTATTCTATCCGTTGAACTATGGGGCCAATATTTTATATGAACTTAATTAATTACGTCTTTATTTACAACTATCCCACCGGGATTACTCGCCGCTATCGCGGTCTCGTGAGCTCGCTCCTTCGTCGCTCGGTTCGAACCCAGATCGCAAGAACCGGAATCTTGCATTCTATCCGTTGAACTATGGGGCCAAACGGCTTACGGTCGGCAAATTTAAGGATTATTTCCAATAAAAGTGAAAAAATATGAAACTCCCCGTATCCTTTACTGGCAACGGTAAAGAAGGATCACAGCAGATTTCGGTACTTGAGCAGTAGGGGATGGTCAGTTCTCTGGCAACTGATCCAAAAATACTGCCCAATCTACTTCCAGCGGCACCTCAATGAAATCTTCTTCGGGCACATACTCGAGCACGTAGCGGATCCGGGAAGTAAAGTTCGGATGGGTGCTGACGATCTCAAATTTCTCCAGCAGCTCATTGTCCTGATCCTCCTTCAGCTTGCGGAAAAATGTTGCCAGGGTGCGGGGCTCAATCTGTGCATTTTCGAGCAATGTGCAGGCAAATTCATCTGCATCCCTTTCCTGGCTACGGTCAAACCCGGTGGAGGCCATGATCCGTGTTACCTCCCCTACCACGAACTGATCGCCTGAGGTGAGGACTGATATCCCCAGCTCTTTCACCAAACGGGTGACCACGTGCCGCATCTCCACATGCGCCATCTCGTGTGCGATCACGGCAGCCAGTTCCTCTGCCGACCCGGCAAAACTGATCAGTCCGGTGGTTATAAGAATATGTGCACCGGGCAGGGTGAAGGCATTGATCATCTCATCTTCCACAACTATATAATTGTAGCTGTATTCCGAATCCTCCAGGGCACCCTCAAGGCGGTGACCAATCGCTTCGACGGCCGCCTCGATCTCACTGGATTCAACCACCTTAAAATCTGGCGTTTTCATGAGTATTTCCATGAAAGTCTCCCCAAGGTTCTGCTCTTTTTCAATACCCAACAACTCCACCTTTTCAGGAAAGACAGGAAAAATAAAAATGATCCCCCAGATGGATCCAAAGACCACCAGGAGGATCATTAGGTCCTTTACAATGGATCTGCCCATTACTACAATTTTGGCGGTTTATTGATCTGTTCGGGTGAAGCTCTCTCTGCCCTGACTCTGTATACCTGGGCATATGCCAGCTTTCCGAAGAAAACAAAATAGTAGAAATGTCCTTTTCTGGCCCTTACGGCACCAATAATGCTATAAACCAGGTAAACGATATTTGCTACAGCTGTCATAATCAAATAGCCCCAGAACAACTCCGTGAAAACAAGGTCTTTTACCAGGTTCAAAACCAACCATACAATCAACCCTATATTCAGCAGTGAAAGTGGTATCTGACTATAGAGTGACTGTAGTGTATGAAACTGAACAAACCTGCCGCGGGACCTGTTCACGTAATAGTAAACAATGGCTGCAATCAGGTTCAGTATAGGAAGGGGCAATCCCAGTGCAGCCGTTGCAAACATCATAAAATAGGCTCCCATGGCATCTTCCCGCTCCCGAATGCCGATCTCATCAGGCTGTGGAAGTGGATGGTAATTCATACATATCGGATTTTGCAGACAAAAACTCTGAATTATTCTTCACCCGGCAGCACATCACCAGTAAAGGCCGGATACTTGTCAGTCATATAATACATATATAAGGTAACGCGCAGCTGCCAGCGTATCTGTCCCACAACCCAGTTATGCCAGTTGGCCGGATATTTTCCCGTGAACAACACTACCCACCAAGCCAGGAAAACCAGAATCTGTACAAAGATCGCACGAAATCCCAATATGAAATAATGGGGAATGATTACATAGAATACTCCCAGGAACAGCCTCAGCAGCGTCAACCCCCTGCTTACCGATTCCGGATAGGGAACTTCAAATGATGTATAATCATCTTTCGCCTTGATCCCGAAAGCCGGATATCCGTCTGAAACATTATACATTCTTGCGTAGAGTCTGACAGACCATTGCTGCACTCCTACCTGGAACTCGAACATGCTTTGCGGATACCTTCCTGTAAAAAGGATGACCCAGAAAGCAATAAACTGCAGTATGGATGCCCACAGACTTACAAAGAAAAGAATAAAAAAATGAGGCAGATAGATATAGAGCCACCCCAACAGTGTTCTTAAAAGAAGTTCACCACGTGAATACTTCTCCTGGTACTTAATTGATAATTTCATGTCTCTTTGGGTTTAGGATTTAAAACATGAAATTTCCGAAAAATATGGCAGCAAACAAATTTTTTCTTCGAAAAGCACAATTGCATTGACGAACATGGAGTGAAAACCAGGTCAATCCAGTTTCAGCACAGCCAGGAAAGCGCTCTGCGGCACCTCCACATTCCCAACCTGGCGCATCCTTTTCTTACCTTTCTTCTGTTTCTCAAGCAGCTTCCGTTTCCGGGTGATATCACCACCGTAACACTTGGCTGTCACATCTTTCCTGACAGCCTTTACGGTTTCACGGGCAATGATCTTTGCCCCGATCGCAGCCTGTATCGCCACATCAAACTGCTGCCGCGGAATGAGCTCCTTCAGCTTCTCGCAGATTCTCCGGCCAAAGTCGTATGCATTGTCCCTGTGAATCAGTGTCGATAAGGCATCCACCGGTTCGCTGTTCAACAGTATATCAAGCTTGATCAGGTCAGCCTTTCTCTCCCCAATGGTATGGTAATCGAACGAAGCATACCCTTTCGAAATGCTTTTCAGCTTATCATAAAAATCAAAAACAATTTCTGCAAGCGGCATTTCAAAAGTAAGCTCAACCCTGTTGCTGGTAAGGTATATCTGGTTTTTCAGGATCCCTCTTTTATCAAGACACAGTTTCATTATTCCTCCTACATAGTCGGCTTTTGAGATGATCTGTGCAGAGATATAGGGTTCGTCGATCTGCCGGATAGCGGTCGCCTCAGGCAGACCGGAGGGATTATGCACCTCGATCACCTCATTATGGGTGGTATGTACGGTAAAGGAGACGTTCGGTACGGTCGTAATGACGTTCATATCAAATTCACGGTCGAGCCGCTCCTGGATGATCTCCATATGAAGCAATCCCAAAAAGCCGCAGCGAAAACCAAATCCCAGTGCAGCCGAAGATTCGGGAACGAAAGTCAGCGATGCATCATTCAGCTGCAGCTTCTCGATTGAAGAGCGCAGATCTTCATAATCATCTGCATCTACCGGGTAGATCCCCGCAAAAACCATCGGCTTCACATCCTGAAATCCGGCCACAATGTCTTTACATGGACGATCCACATGGGTGATCGTATCTCCAACTTTCACCTCACGCGACGTTTTAATCCCCGAGATGATGTATCCGACATTCCCGGCACCCAGCTCCTTCCGTGCCTCGGGCTTTAATCGCAGCACTCCGATCTCATCAGCCTCATACTCCTTCTCTGTATTCACAAACTTAACCTTGTCTCCCTGCCTGATCGAACCGTGTAAAATCCTGTAATAAGCATATATTCCCCTGAATGAGTTAAATACAGAATCGAAGATAAGGGCCTGCAGGGGTTTATCAGGATCTCCGACAGGGTGTGGTATCCTGTTGATAATCGCCTCCAGGATCTCTTCAGATCCCAGTCCGGTCTTCCCACTTGCTTCAATGATCTCTTCTCGCTTACAACCCAGCAGATCAACGATCTGGTCCTTCACCTCATCAGGCATGGCACTGTCCATGTCCATTTTATTCAGCACAGGAATAATCTCCAGGTCCTGCTCAATGGCCATATAAAGGTTTGAAATGGTCTGAGCCTGGATACCCTGCGTAGCATCCACTACAAGCAAGGCTCCTTCACAGGCAGCAATCGACCGTGAAACCTCGTATGAGAAATCCACATGTCCGGGTGTGTCGATAAGGTTCAGTGTATACTCAGTTCCCTGATAGGTGTGCTGCATCTGTATCGCATGACTCTTTATCGTGATTCCCCGCTCCCGCTCCAGGTCCATGTTGTCAAGTACCTGGTCCTGAAAATCCCGCACAGATATCGTGCCCGTAAGCATCAGTAAACGATCTGCCAGGGTGCTCTTTCCATGGTCAATATGGGCAATAATGCAAAAATTCCTTATCTGTTTCATCTGATATTTCCACCGCTGAATTTGTTGTACAAAGATAGTAGAATATAGTTAAGAGTTGAGAGGGGAGAGTTGAGAGTTGAGAGGAGAGTTGAGAGGAGAGTTGAGAGGGGAGTTGAGAGTTGAGAGGAGAGTTGAGAGGAGAGTTGAGAGTTGAGAGAAAGAAGAATAATAAAAGGGTGCCCGGAGATCCGGGCACCCTGAGATATGTTGGTTTCA
>JAGYMF010000155.1 GCA_018400695.1 Bacteroidales bacterium
ATCATGATAGTCATGGGCTACAATCGCTATACATCCGGCATCGGCAGCTTCCTTTAAAAATTGCTCCTGGTATGGTGACAACCGGTCTTTTCCCGTTTTAACTTCAACACAGATGAACTTCCCTGTTTTGCTATGAAAGCCGATGATGTCAGGAACACCCCTTTTGTGAAGCGGATTCCTCCGAAACTTCCCGGTACTGGGGTCAAAGACACCCCCGTTATTCTGTCGCCAGACGATGTAGCCGAATAGTGATAAATGCCTTAAAATTGCTTGTGTGAGTAAGTTAGTTGCGCTCGCAGGTTTTTTAACCCTTCGCAAAATTTCCCTCCTTTGCTATGCATGAATCTTTAACTGTTTCTCTCCCCTGGAAAGCGGACGGTCATAAACCAGCCTGCCATCTTCGTTGTACACATACATGTTCCCCGCCTGATGGTCTGCCATGTGGTAGAGTGTGCCTGTGCAAGGCTCTTTGCCCGTTTTTATGATCTCGACAATCTTCTCGATGTCCTTTTCAACCGGCTGAATTCTGGCTTTGAACTCCGCTTTGATTTCTTCGAGTTCATCTTTCATCTTTTTGAGATCAATCATGTTCTGAGCCAGTTCATCCTTTTTGGTTTCTATTTCATCCGGGGTCAGGGACAGTTGATAATGCTGACCGTCATCCACCGAATAGGCATTCCCTTCGAGGTATTCCCGTAATGCTTCATCGGTGGCATAAATTTCTTTCAAATTGTTCATTTCGTTTTTGGTTTTAGTTTTTCAGATAGCCCTGGGAGTTGAAATAATACTCCTTGGGCCTGAGAATTCTTTTCAGCTTGCGGTAGCTGATAATGGCGGTGTTCGTATTTTCATCCACCTTGCTGGCATTGCGAAACACATCTTGCGTCAACGCCACACCTATTGTCCTTTTCTTTTCATCGAACACCACCATCATCTCTTTTTTTTCATTCGGATACATTAAACTGACTTTTGTTGTGTGACCTCCGGCAGCACTGAATCTCCTGATCCGCCGCCATCGTTTTTTTATCATCAGTTTATCCATCCATATTCAGGGTTTAAAAGGGTAAGTCGTCAGTAGGCTCGCCCGGTGCATATTCAGGTTGTTGCCCTGCTGCCTGTTTTTCAGCCTCTTTCTGTTTGCGATAGCCTTCGTAGTCGAAAGTGTCAATGCTGATCGCATGGGTTTTGAAATCCTTTGGTTCACGCAGGGGCTGGGCAATGCACCTGATCAGGGTATGCACTTTACCGTCCCTGAATTCAACCCTGCGGGTGAAGGCCATGCCTTCTTCCTTGATCTGTGTGAGGTCAATTTCCATTTTCAGGATAGGAGCCTCCCATCCGACAGGGTGAACCTCTTTGCCCTGTCCGCAGTAAATCTTCTTATCTGCCATCGTTATTAAAGTATTGGTGAAACATTAAAAATCCAGTTGTTCAAATTTATCCATCAGGTATGGAGAGAGTTCTATGGGTACGGGTGAATCAGGATAACCGTGGTAATTCTGTGAGAGCTCACAATCCTCTGCCTTGATGATGGCCTGACGGTAGAGTTTCCGTCCGATCTCGATGTCAACAGGGCTGATCTCCACCAGACGGACAAGATCACTCGACTTCTCCACGGCAATGATGAAGTAGTCCCTGATCTCATGGCCGGTCAGTTGATAAACACCATCGACATAGATTGCAGCCTGCATGAAGTAGAGGCGTTCGGCAATCTCCCAGGCAAGCTTCTGTTCCGAAATGTTTTGCGTGGTTTTAACATCTGCCATCACCGTTGGAATGAAATGATCAGGCTTTCCCTTGATTCTTACACCTGTTTCCGGGTCAATCCATGTCATGCCTTGTTCCATGATGGCGTCCTGATGGGTCAGCAGTTTCCTGATCTGCTGGTTTTTCCATACGTTTTTACGCCTTCGTTGCAAGCTGTACCAAAGTTTGCGGTCATAGATAATCGTTTTGTCCGGGTGCTGCTGACGAAATGATTTGAGTGCCTGATATCCTTCTCCCGAAGCCAGCGTACTGTAGCTGTGGTCAAAGAAAAAGCAGGTCTTTTCAAATTTCTCCGGTTCGAGTATCGCCAGGTGGGTCAGGGTTCCCTCAATCATGGCCGGTGTCGGCTTACGCTTTGAGCGCAGGTTCAGCCAGTAATGAAAGGGTGTCTTTGGAGGTACGATTTCCTTTAAGGCCGAGAATGAGTATGCCTGAAAATCAAAGTATTCATCCTCGCCCAAAAGCCAGGCTTCCCCCTGACAGGTTGTTTGCTGTAACGTTTGTTTGTCCATTTGTAATTGTTTAGTTTAGGTTGAGTGATTAGGAAGTCCCGCGTTTCATCCTGCGGGAATTATCCTGATATGTAATTCGTTCTTTCCAGTTTGCCCTCACCTGTTGCGCAGATTTCTTAGCATCAACAAGCAGCCAGGTTTTGTCATCCACAAGGACTGCTTTCTTTCCTTGCGGAACTTTAAAGCCACCTACAAATTTGGATGCAGCTTTCAATGGTTTTTTCATAATTCGATCCCCTGTGTTTTTAAAAAAGTTAGATTAAGTATTACTTGCCTTGCATGATCGCGGGTATTTGGCTTTATGCCAATGAAAAGCACATCAGGATAACCCCGGCAGGTTGGATGAATTCGCCTTTCAGCTTTCCGGCAATGGAGCCTTATTTTTGTGGTGAGCCTGTTTTTCATATCCGCTTTTCGAGTTCTTTGTTCTGACTGATCAGTTCATCAAAATAGCGGTGCAGGATCAGCACCTTTGCCTGATCCTTCACCCTTTGGTCAATCCCCTGATTTCCTTCGATCAGGTTACGGATGTCTGCTGCCAATTCATTCTGTCTGCTTCTTGAAAGGGTTGTCTTTTGAATCTCTCGGTTTTCATTTACCAGCAGTTCCCTTGCCTGCTCATAGCACCTGTATGCTTCATCGGCTGTGTATTTCAGGAGTTTCTTCTTTTTGAGGTAATCAAAGAAAATTGACGGTTTCAGGTGTCGGTGTTTTCGCTGCTTATAGGTCTGGAAATATTCAAGTATGCCCTCCCGCATGATCTGTTCGATCTCCTCTTCGGAAAGACTATTGCTGCCCTGCTGCAACATGAGGGTCTTGCTTTTAAGGATTTGATACCGATATCTGGAATAAGCAGCCATGACCCTGTTCAGGTAGATTGCATCAAAGGAGTTATAATGCTTCACATCCACATCAAGTCTGCCTGATACTGCCAGGGAGAATGCAATCAAAAATTCATTGACCGTAAAATCCCCAAGATGCCCGATGATATAACTGACAAGCATGGTTTTGGTCAGCTTATCCGGGTAGTTCTCCGGCTTTATTCCAACGAAACTCATCAGCATCACCAGCATCTGCAATATTTCATCACGGGAATATGACCTGATGGGTTCTTCTTTGCAGGCCTCCATGATCTGCTCATGTATTAAGGAACTCCTCTGTAAGCTTTCGCCTTGCAGCAACTTTAGCTTCAACTGCGGTTGTTGTTCGGTACTCATTTGTTTTCCTCCTTTTTTCTTTTTCCTGTTCATCTTTGTATTTCTCTGCCACCCACGACAGGATTGCCCGGTAATCATCCTTGTATCGTTTGCCTTTAGAACCTTTGTAATTGTCGAGGATTTCGATCATGCGGCCTGTGGCAATATCTCCGAATCTGGTGATCAGGGTGTTATAGTCCTTCTCCCGCATGTTTACATTTGCTGCATAGTTGACTTTTTTATCCGGCTCCTTTTCACTTTCCAGGGGCTTGGGCTCATCTGTGCCCCATCTTTTGGCCATTGCTTTTCGGCCACCATCAGACTTTAGTTTCCTGATATAGTCCTTATGCTTCATGCGCCTGAGCAAACTTTCGCTCCAAATCCATTCACCATCGCTGTCAAACAGTTTTACCTCATCGCTCAGGCAAAAGGTGACCATTTCACTGATCAGTTCGGATTCCACCTGAAATTCATAGGCAAGTCCATCGAGATCGGCAACACCAATTTTGTAAGCTGTCTGTTCCCGCATCACTTCAATCATTGCCCAGAACAAGCCATAACCCGCCCACCCGAATTTCATTCTCAGCCTTACCAGCTTGCGGTCATGCCTGGCATTGTAGTCATGGGAAAAATAGTAGCTCTCTTTCATATCGCCCATCATTTCCAGCACCCCTTCCATCAGGGGGGCGATGTTAGCCAAAGAGTTCATCAAACATTTTTCTTCCTTCATCCATCAGGTAGGTAGTGTCAATGACTTTGTGCATTTTCCTTGCGGTTTTCAAAACTTCAAGCTTATCTCCACCGAATGCAGATGAAATTTCATCAAGGCTTTTGCGGGCACCGACCATCGCACCAAACTTGCAAAAGCTCTCAGGGGTGCTCTGTGTGTCTGCATGAGCCAGGAGGTTGGTTT
>JAGYMF010000156.1 GCA_018400695.1 Bacteroidales bacterium
GAGAGCGCACAGCATCGCAGCACAGGGCGGGATCAACGCTGCAAAAAACTATCCCAACGACGGAGACAGCGTCTACAGGTTGTTCTACGACACCATTAAGGGGGGCGACTACAGGAGCAGGGAGGCCAATGTATACAGACTCGCAGAGGTGAGCAACAACATCATCGACCAGTGCGTGGCAAGGGGCGTTCCCTTTGCGCGGGAGTATGGCGGAACGCTCGACAACCGCTCATTTGGAGGCGCGCTTGTCTCCAGGACCTTTTACGCCCGCGGCCAGACCGGTCAGCAGCTCCTGCTGGGAGCCTACCAGGCCCAGAGCCGCCAGATCAAGCTCGGTAACATTGCGATGTATCCGAGGAACGAAATGATGAACCTGGTGCTGGAAGATGGCACAGCCAGGGGGATCATCACCCGTGATGTGATCACCGGTGAGATCCAGCGACACAGCGCCCATGCGGTGGTGCTGGCCACAGGTGGTTACGGCAATGTGTTTTTCCTCTCCACCATGGCGATGGGATCGAACGTCAGCGCCGCATGGCAGTCCTACAAAAAGGGCGCCGCTTTCGGCAACCCCTGTTTCGTACAGATACACCCCACCTGTATCCCGGTGCACGGCGATTACCAGTCGAAGCTCACCCTGATGAGTGAGAGCCTGCGGAACGACGGCAGGATCTGGGTGCCCAAAAAGAAAGAGGATGCGGAGAAGATCAGGAAAGGGGAGCTGTTGCCAAAAGAAATTGCAGAAGAGGACCGCGACTACTACCTCGAACGACGGTATCCGGCCTTCGGAAACCTGGTTCCCAGGGATGTGGCCTCCAGGGCCGCCAAGGAGCGATGCGATGCAGGATATGGAGTCGGACCCACCGGACTTGCCGTCTACCTCGATTTCAAGGATGCCATAAAGAGGCTCGGAAAAGCATCTATAGAAGCGAAGTACGGCAACCTGTTCCAGATGTACGAAAAAATTGTTGACGACAACCCCTACGAAACACCGATGATGATCTATCCGGCCATCCACTATGCCATGGGCGGACTATGGGTCGACTATGAATTGCAGACAACCATCCCCGGACTGTATGCTGCCGGAGAGGCCAATTTCTCCGACCACGGCGCCAACAGGCTGGGTGCTTCAGCATTGATGCAGGGGCTGGCCGACGGCTATTTTGTTTTGCCCTATACAATACAGAATTTCCTGGCAGGAGAGATCAACACCCCGCGCTTCAAGACCGATACAGCCGCCTTCGATGCAGCAGAGAAAGAGACCCGGGAGCTGCTCGAAAAACTGATGAAGATCGGAGGAAAGAAATCGGTTGACACCTTCCATAAGGCGCTGGGAAAGATCATGTGGGAATATGTAGGCATGGCCAGGAACAAAGAGGGGCTGCAGAAAGCCATCACGGAGATCGCCGAACTGAAGAAGGCGTTCTACAGCGATGTGCGCATCCCCGGAGAACTTAATGATATGAACCCTGAACTGCAGAAAGCCACACGGCTGGCCGATTACTTTGAGCTGGGTGAGCTGATGGCCAGGGATGCCCTCCTGCGCGAAGAATCCTGCGGCGGACATTTCCGCGAGGAGTACCAGACGGAAGAGGGTGAGGCGATGCGGAATGATGCCGATTTCACCTATGTCGCCGCCTGGATGTACAGGGGTGATGACAAAGAACCGGAGATCATCAAAGAACCGTTGGTCTTTGAAGAGATAGAAGTCAAACAAAGAAACTATAAATAATACCCGTTATGGATCTTAAACTGAAAATCTGGCGACAAAAGAGTGCTTCCGAAAGGGGAAAATTTGTTGACTATGATCTGAAAAATATCTCATCCGACAGCTCATTCCTGGAGATGCTGGATGTGCTCAATGAGGAGTTGATCGGAAAGGGTGAAGAGCCCGTCGTCTTCGATCATGACTGCCGCGAGGGAATCTGCGGTGCATGCGGTATGTACATCAATGGCCGTCCGCACGGACCCGATGAGCTGATCACCGTCTGCCAGCTTCACATGCGAAAATTCAATGACGGGGATACCATTGTAATTGAACCGTTCCGTGCCAGGGCTTTCCCTGTGATCAAGGACCTGATGGTGGACCGCTCAGCCTTTGATGCACTGATACAGGAGGGTGGTTACATCTCTGTAAGTACCGGAAGCGCCCCGGATGCCAATGCCATTCCGGTGCAAAAGAAGCATGCCGATCTTGCCATGGATGCTGCCTCCTGTATCGGATGCGGAGCCTGCGTCGCCGCCTGCAAGAATGCCTCCGCCATGCTCTTCGTCTCCGCCAAGGTATCTCACCTGGCCCTTCTCCCGCAGGGGAAGGTGGAATCGAAAAAGCGCACCTGGGAGATGGTGGCAAAGATGGATGCACTGGGATTCGGCAACTGCACCAACACAGGAGCCTGCGAAGCCGAATGTCCCAAGGGGATCAAGCTGACCAATATTGCCAGGATGAACAGGGAGTATTACAAATCCAGTTTCTCCTGACCCCTGGCCGTTCAGCTGTTCATGGTCTGTTCCACATCTGCCACCGACTTCGGTATAGGCGTTCCAAGCACCTTGTGTCCGGTGTCGGTCACCAGCACATCGTCCTCGATCCTGACGCCCCCCAGGCCGATATAGCTTTCAGCCTCGCTGTAATTGATGAATTCCTTGTGCCTGCCCTCTTGCTTCCACATGCCGATAAGTGCAGGGATGAAATAGCAGCCCGGCTCAATGGTAAATACAAATCCCGGCTTCAGCGCACGCCCGAGCCGCAAAAATGCCAGTCCGAACTGATCGCTGCGCTGTACCGTTTCATCATATCCCACATAATTCTCTCCCAGGCCCTCCATGTCGTGCACATCAAGCCCCATCATATGGCCCAGTCCGTGAGGGAAGAAAAGTGCATGCGCCCCAGAAGCGACGATATCGTCCACATTCCCCTTCAGAATCCCCAGCTCCTTCAGTCCCGCAGCAATGGTCCTTGCTGCGCCAAGGTGCAGGTCGAGGTTGCGGATTCCGGGCTTCGTATGTTCGATCGCCTCCATGTTCGCCTTCAGCACAATCTCGTATACAGCCCGCTGCCGGTCAGAAAATTTTCCACCCACCGGGAAGGTCCTGGTGATATCGCTGGCATACCCCATCGGGGTTTCAGCACCTGCATCGGTCACCACCATGCGCCCCTCCACCAGCTCATTGCTGTGGTCGTGGTTGTGGAGCGTCTGTCCGTCCATACTCAGGATCACCGGAAAAGAAACCGGTCCGCCGTGCGACAAAGCGATCCCCTCGATCGCCCCCGCAAGCTCACGCTCAAAATTGCCGGGGAACCCCATCTTCATGGCTGTGGTATGCATGATATGGGCCACATCGACCGCCTTTTCGATCTCGGCGATCTCATATTCATCCTTCACTGACCGAAGTTCCACAACTGCCCTGATGAACGGTTCAGAGACATATTTGTCCACCTCTCCGACACTGCAACCAAGCAGCCCGGCAAGCGCAATAATATTATCGCCCCGGTAAGGCGGGAGAATATGCACCTTCCTCCCCTTCGCAATCGCCTGCTGAAGGTCCTTCGCCAGGTCGGCCGACGGCCGGGTCAGGCCTACCCCCACCGAAGCAGCGAGATCGGCTGTCGAAGGGTGCTCGCCCATCCAGATAATATCATCGATCGTCAGGTCATCACCATACAGGATATCCTCGCCCGAATCCAGGTCACACACCCCGCTAAGTCCGGGCTGACCGATCCCGAAAAAATAGAGGAAGGAGCTGTCCTGCCTGTAATGGTAAGTATTCGCGCGGTAATTCATGGCACTTTCATCGTTGCCCTGGAACAACAGGATCCCATCGCCGAGCAGTCCGTGCAACCGCTTTCTTCTTTGCCAGTAAACTTCTTTCTGAAACATATGTTTTCAATTTTGGTTACCAATCTAAATACAATCAAAGTTAATGTTCTCCCCCGGTAATAAATATTTTAGCCCATTATTTTTTACCAGGATACCCGGAAACCATTCATAACAGCGAGATAAAAGACCATCAGGTAGCCCGGCAAAAATCAAAAACCATAACTTTTTAACTATCAAACATTAAAAAAGTGCGAATATCATTGCACAGGTATATGAAATTATTACCTTCGCATTTGAAAAGCTGTTTTTCAACACCCTGTTAACCGTTTGATATGCCCTACCGCCGATTACCGAACACTGACAACGCAAGAATCAAAGCCCTGAAGCGTGCTTTAGAAAGGGGAACGGACATTCCTCCGTTCAAGCTCGCCTTCAGTCAGCCGATGTTCCACCAGGTCAAATCCATTCTCCCCGCATTCGAGAATGCCATCAGCGAGCACCGCAATGCCATGACCCTGCATGCCGAGAAGAACAAGGATTTTTACACGAAGTCAAAGAAGGCGCGG
>JAGYMF010000157.1 GCA_018400695.1 Bacteroidales bacterium
TTACACTCACTATACCAAAAATAATCTGGATTTTTATTTTCTCAGGAATACAACCGGAGAATGGATATCAAGAGATATAAGCTTCCGGCAGCAGGATAAGACCCCGGAAATATGGGATCCCGTCTCCGGAGAGGTCATTCCTGTTCCAATCTTTAATCAGAAAGAAGCCCACATTACGCTCCCTGTTACCCTGGCTCCTTTTGGGAGCACATTCATTGCTTTCAGAAAGGGCCGCACAAAGCCCCGTTATGAAAAGATCAGCAGCAATCAGCAACATCCGCCACTGCTGCAATATGAGAAAGAAGGGATTAGCTTCCATGAAGAAGGTATTTTTGAGCTGACAGGTCAGGACGGTACAGAAGTCATCAGACAGCACATGGATGTGAAACCTATAGAAGGTGCCTGGGAGGTATTCTTTCCGGAAGGCTGGGGAGCACCTGAAAAGGCAATCTTCCCGGAATTATCATCCTGGACCGAATCGGAAGATGAAGGAATCAAATATTTTTCCGGCATTGCCCGCTATGAGAAATCATTTGTTTACGACATCAACGCTCATTCGCTGGACAACCCCAAAATATACCTCGATCTGGGAGATTTATCACATGTGGGAGAAGTCTGGCTGAACGATCAGCCGCTGGGAATCACCTGGACCAAACCATACCGGGTTGATGTCACCGGCGTATTAAAACCGGGAGAGAACGAACTGGTCGTTGAGATTGCCAATACCTGGTCGAACCGGCTTACAGGAGATGCCCTGACAGGCAAAAAATATACCCGGACAAACATCACTGTCACCGATATTGAAGAGGGATATTTTATACGGGTGCCCTGGAAGGACGCCCCCCTCATTGAATCCGGATTATTTGGTCCGGTAACCATAACAACTGTTCAACCATTAAAATAACAAACATGATATTTCTTCATAAAAAACACCATCCTCTTCCATTTCTGCTGGCAGGAATCCTGATCCTTTTATCAGGGATGAACATTGCCCCAGATGGGGAAAAAGAGGATAAAACCACCCGGACGAACAAAAAAAATCAGACCTCCAAAACCTATTCCTGGGAGTCGCCAATGGCTAAAGTTACACCCACCGGCGATCTCCTGTGGGCACCGCAACCTTTTGAATTTAAGAAAGGAGACGTCGTCCGGTACATTGATTTTGAACACGGAGATGACAGCAACAGCGGCCAATCGAAATCTGACCCGTGGAAACACCATCCGTGGGATCCTGTTGCGAAAGGCCTGTCAGCCAAAGCGAAGGGTGTTGACACCTACATTTTCAAAAAAGGATCTGTTTATCGGGGCACCATTGTTGTGCAGGAATCCGGAACCCCCGGCAATCCCATCCGTTTTACATCGGATCCCGCATGGGGAGCTGGTGAAGCCGCTTTTTACGGTTCTGTTAAAATCACTGACGGCTGGAAAAAAGGTGCAGATCATGCAGACATTCCCGCTGCCGCTGAGGTGTGGTACCGCCATCTGGACTTTGCTCCCAGGACCTTATGGATGACCGACGGAGAAACAGTTACACGCATCCCGCTTGCACGCATGCCCAACTGGAAGGTCACAGACCCGGAGGATGTAAAAAGCGAATGGTGGGAATGGGATTACAAAGGAAGCAGGAAGACCTTTCATGTGACAATGGAGAATGAACAGGGCAAGGAGCTTGTTTTGGGAATTGACTCGAAGAACCTTACGGGTCCCAAAGAATTATATATGGGAGCAGTCGCATGGACAGCATTTGGCTGGGTCGACGGAACTCCTTACCCTTCCTATGTCCAGGGCTTTGACGCGGAGAAAAAAGGCATCGGGTTTGAAGGATATCTGGGAAGTCCTACCTCCCGGATCATCACAAAACATCTCCGGTACTACCTGGAAGACAAACCTCATTACCTGGATGATCCTGACGGAGAATTCTGGTTTGACAGGAAGGAGGATGGCGGACGATTGTATGTCATTTTACCGGGAGGCAGAGACCCAAACACTGTTACGCTGGAGGCGGGTAAAGAGACGACTCTGATCCATCTGGAAAATAAAAATCACATCACCTTTTCGGGGTTGTCATTTGGTTTCTCCAATGTTTCATGGAACCTGACAGAATTGCCATGGGGTGAAAATTTTGCGCTCAAAAAACATGTCTACCCTGCCTCTGTCCGGGTTTGGGGAGGAGGAAAGGATATTCATATATCCCATTGTTCTTTCAAACATGTGAATGCAGCCGTTCGGATGCATGCAACAGATCCGGGAGTTCATATTGACAAAGTATCGGTCAAAGATTGTTTTATCAATGAAACAGATCACAGCGCCATTACGATAGAGGATGGATTATTGTGGGGATATGACCTGCCCGAAGACGGTGGTCATCTGTTTGATGTAAAAATTCTTCGAAATTACATTGCCCTGTCAGGTCTGCGTTCACAACGTGTAGGCGCAGGCAATGGGATTGATGTGGCCTGTGGGCAGACCGTTGAGATAGCAGGTAACATCGTTGAAACACCTTATCATGCCGGCATAAATGTTTTTGGCGGGAAAAGAAGCGGCCACCTTGGCGACGTTCCTTTGACACGGATCCTGATTCATCAGAATAAGGTGGTGGACGGAATCCGTACAGGAGATGATTGTGGCAATATAGAGACCTGGCAGGGAGGAGTTGCTTATGTGTATAACAATCACTCCGGGAATCCCGGCGGACTGCGCAATGCCAGCTGGATGGACGGTAAAAACAATCCGGATAAACCCGGATCAGCGCGTTTTGGCATGGCTTATTACCTGGATGGCGCTTTCAAAAACTATTATTTTAACAACATTGGCTGGGGACTGAGTAAAGACCCGTGGAGCAAAGTGGGAGCCACCACCATGTTTCAGGAAATCATCAGCTATCAAAATGCATTCTTTAACAACACGGCGTACAACTTTGTAAAAGGCTCAAGAAGACAATCACCACACGCCGGAAGCAATAAATTCCTGGGCAACATCTGGTATGGAATCGGAGACTGGGTTTTCTGGCACACCACTCCGGCAAGATCACCAATAGCAGGGAACGAACAGGACGCAGGTCCGCAAAAAAATCATTATGCACTGGAGACCAATGCATTTTCAGGAAATATTTTTTATGATATTACCGGAAAATATGCGGCTTTTAAACCATCCGGTCAATGGCATATTTCGTTCGATGAAGCACAAAGTGTTCTGGAAGAAACAGACGCCATTGCTTCCGACCTGGGGAAGGTGGCGGCTGAACCTCCGTTGAACAAACCGGAAATACATGATTTCAGTCTGTCAGAGCAGTCCGCCGCAATGGAGATGGGATCAAAAGTGTTTGTTCCATGGAGCCTTTATGCTCCGGTGGGTGAATGGAGTTTTTATTCAGCAGGGGACGATCCCACGCACGTTCTTGACGAGCATTGGTATATGACACCCTATTATGTGAGCAGGAATGATTATCACACAAAACCCATGTTTCACCTGAAGGGAGTAAATATCGGGGAAGAAGACTATGTGGAAGGTCCCCTGGAAGACTGGACAAAAGGGGCATTGCGTCTTAACGGGGTCAATCAATACCTGGTATGTCCCGACAGCAGTCTGAATAAAACATTTGACTTTGCTGTCAATCTGAGATGGCACAGGGCCGGACAAACTAAAAAAATGCACATTGAAGGAAAGGATTTTAAAAGTCCGGAAGTGTATGACAGCAATTTTCTGATTGAACTCTATTTTAAAACAGAGCCGGGGATCAAAGAAGGAGTGCTTGCCGAAAAAATGGATGAGGCGGGTTATTCACTGGCAGTCAACAATCGCGGCGGGCTGACCTTTACGATTGAAGGAGATGGAAATACAGCAACGCTTGCCAGCAAATCTGCGATCAACGACGGGAAGTGGCACCATGTGATTGCCGAAGCCGACCGCGAATCGAATACTTTAACCATCTATGTTGACGGGAAAAAGGACCGCAGCGGCATTATTGCAGATGAAATCCTTTCCCTGGATAATGAGAGCGATTTGTATGTTGGAGGAACGCCCTCAGGAAAAAATTTTAATGGGACATTTGATTTTTTGCGAATCTGTTTGGGAACTCTTGCAGATGCCAAAACCGATATCGATGAACTCTACACCTGGCAATTTTCCGGTCCGTTCCTGAAAGATTTTACCGGTCAGGAACCTGTCGGAGAGCGCGATGCAGGTGCGCTGGAGAAAAGATAAGATCCATGGAGGCCGTGCCGTCCACCGCCGTCGTTGTGGTAAATGCCTTTAAAACAAACGATGGAATAAGGCAAAAAAATGATGCGAGTTACATGGGCCTTGAAATTGCGGAATGAACTTAATTTTATATTTTACTGAAATACAATACTTTAAACATATGAAACAAAAAAAAACCTCAT
>JAGYMF010000158.1 GCA_018400695.1 Bacteroidales bacterium
ATACCATGCTGATGGTCGTTTTAGAGAGAACCAAGGAACTGGGTATGCTTACCGCGATTGGCATGAATAAAAAGCGGGTCTTCAGGATGATCATGACCGAATCGGTATTCCTTTCCCTTATCGGCGGCATTGCCGGTATGATCGTTAGCTGGATCCTGGTCACCTTCACCTCAGCCAACGGGATCAATTTTGTCAATTACGGAGAGGGGTTTGAGGCCATGGGGTTTTCGGCGCACATCTATCCCGATATCAACTTCTCCTTTTTTATTATTGTCACCCTGCTGATTGTCATTACAGGAATCCTCTCAGCGATCTACCCGGCACTGAAAGCCCTGAAACTTGATCCGGCAGAAGCATTAAGAACAGAATAAAACCACAAATTAAATGACCATGAAAGTCCTGGAAATCAAAAACGTTCATAAAATCTACAACAGCACGGAAGTCAGGGTACATGCCGTAAACGATATCTCACTGAACATCGAGGAGGGAGAATTCACCGCCATCGTTGGTCCGTCGGGTTCAGGAAAAACCACCTTGCTGAACATGATCGGCGGACTGGACCATCCCACCAAAGGAACCATCCTGGTAGACGGCACCGATCTGTCGACACTCAAGTCTTCAAGGCTGATCGACTTCAGAATGAAAAACATTGGTTTTGTATTCCAGTCCTACAACCTGATCCCCGTCCTCACTGCCCGTGAAAACGTAGAGTTCATCATGAACCTGCAAAAGTGGCCGAAACAGGAGCGGAACAACAGAACCATGGATCTGCTGAACGCGGTGGGATTGGGTGACCGTGCTGACAGTCGTCCGGCAAAGCTCTCCGGAGGACAACAGCAACGTGTCGCCGTGGCCCGCGCCCTCGCTTCCAAACCAAAGTTTGTCCTGGCAGATGAGCCCACTGCCAACCTGGATTCAAAATCCACTGCCAACCTGCTGGATATTATGGAACACCTGAACCGCAATGAAAACATCACCTTCATCTTCTCCACCCATGATGCCCGGGTGGTAAAAAAGGCCCGTCGTGTAATAACACTCGAAGATGGAAAGATATTAAGTGACAAACAACGAGAAGGCAAAGAAGCCATAACCAAGAATCAGAAATAATGTACCATTTCGTGAGATACAGATAAAGAAGTCACGATGAAATGGAAACATCTGCTCATACCCGTTATTATTCTTAGCTGCAGCCACACCGCTGATAGTCAGTCACCCCTAACCCTCGACGGCTATCTCAATGATATGCAAACAGTATATCACCTGGAGGAGCAGGGGTGGCTCTGGGAAAACCAGCTGCACAACCGCCTGAACCTGAACCTCTACCCTGCAGAATGGCTGCAGATTTCCCTGCAGGGCAGAACCCGCTTGCTCCAGGGCAAAACCTTTTCCGGCTTTCCCGGATATGCCGGCATGTTCGGAAAAGATGCCGGCTTTGTGGATCTGACCGCAGTGACCTCCCACAGTTACAACAATGACCTGGGCGTCATTCTCACCTCAACACTGGACCGCGCCTACGCAGCATTTTCAGCAGAAAATTTTACCGCTACCATCGGCCGGCAGCGCATCAACTGGGGACAAACATTTGTATGGAATCCCAATGATATTTTTAATGCCTACTCCTTCTTCGATGTGGACTATCCGGAAAGACCAGGCAGCGATGCCGTCAGGCTTCAGTATTATACCGGCATGACCTCCGTCGCCGAAGTAGCAGTCAAAGTCGACAGCGCGTCAAACATTACTGCCGCCGGATATTTCAGAATGAATGCCTTCGGATATGACTTTCAATTTATCGGAGGAACGCTTGCTCAAGAGGACCTGGTTCTTGGCACAGGGTGGAGCGGATCGATCGCCGGAACCTCGTTCAGGGGAGAGCTGACCTATTTTCATGACCTGAAACACTTTTCGGATACCACAGGTCACCTGTTGCTTTCGACCGGACTGGACCACACCTTCGGCAACTCCCTCTGGCTTCAATCCGAAGTGCTTTACTCCGGATTAGCAGACAGCCAAAACATCTATAGTTTCATGCAGCTGTTCAATACCGGAATGAACGTCAAAAATACCGGCTTCACAAAATGGTCGGTCTTCGGCAGTCTCTCCTACCCGGTCACCCCCCTTCTCAACCTCACACTCGCCGGGATCTGGTACCCGGAATGGAAGGGTATCTATATAGGACCATCCGCAGATCTCTCCCTTACCAATAACCTCAAATTTTCGATCATGCTACAGGGATTTTCAGCCGAATTGCAGCATCCCGCCGGTACCACTTCACGACAAAACACACTGGTCGGTTATGCCAGGCTCAAATGGAATTTCTGACAGGCAATCAGACATAATTTCTCATGGCATTTCAACGATTATTTTGTACTTTTCCATAATGAGAGCGGTTATTCAGAGGGTACAGCATGCAAAGATCACCATCAACCATTCCGTTGAGAAGCACATCTCCACTGGGATGACTGTCTTCCTGGGAATTGAACCGGAAGACAACCAGGAGGACATCCAGTGGCTGACCGGAAAAATCGCCAGGCTGCGTATATTCAGTGATGCAGAAGGGAAAATGAACCTTTCAATCCAGGAGATCAATGGAGAGATCCTCGTGGTAAGTCAGTTCACCCTCCACGCAAGTACGAAAAAGGGCAACAGGCCCTCCTGGATCAGGGCGGCAGATCCCACTATTGCACAACCTTTGTATAATACATTTGTTATTCAATTACAGCAGCTGTTAGAAAAAAAGGTGGTTACAGGAGAATTTGGTGCCCATATGGATATAGAATTATTAAACGACGGACCGGTTACCATGTTTATCGATACAAAGAACAAGGAATAGAACGATGACAATACGGGAAACCCAGCAGATGGTGGATCAATGGATCAAAAAGTACGGTGTACGGTACTTCAATGAACTCACCAACATGGCACTGCTTACCGAAGAGGTGGGAGAGCTGGCCAGGATCATTGCCCGGACCTACGGAGAGCAATCCTTCAAGGAGAGCGACAGAAAAAAATCATTGAAGGAAGAAATGGCAGATGTATTATTTGTATTACTTTGCATCGCCAATCAGACTGGCACCGATCTGGAAGAAGCAATGAGAGAAAACCTGGAGAAGAAAACCGCCAGGGATGCCACAAGGCATCATAACAACAACAAACTTAAACCACGATCATCATGAAATACTTCAATGAATTTCAATATGACACAGACCAGGAAGCGGTGCTAAATCTGCTTTCTCACATCGCAGAAAAAAATTCCGGAGCAGCCGGCAGGGAGTTGCTGATAAAAATTCTGGGGTTGCTTGACCTGACCTCACTGAGTGAAACAGACAATGCCGAGAACATCGGTAAAATGTGTTACCAGTTGAACCTGCTGCCGGAAAGTTACCCGGAGCTTCCCGCACCCGCAGCCATCTGTGTCTACCCCGAACTTGTTCCGGTAGTTAAGGCAAAACTAAACAACCCCCTGGTAAACATCGCTTCTGTAGGCGCAGGCTTTCCTGCATCACAAACCTTCCTTGAAGTAAAACTTAAAGAGATTGAGATGGCCACAGAAGCGGGTGCTGATGAAATTGATATCGTCATGACGGTCGGGAAATTCCGCCTCGGACTGTATGAAGAGGTGTTCGAAGAGATCCGGATGATCAAAGAGCAGATGGGCTCCCTTCACCTGAAAGTTATCCTGGAAACCTGCTCACACGAAAGTCTGTCGGATGTTCGAAAAGCCTCCGTTCTGGCGATGGATGCAGGAGCAGATTTCATCAAAACATCCACCGGTAAGTCAGGAGCAGGAGCCAGCACAGACTCTTTTGCGGTAATGTGTCTTGCCGTAAAGGATTTCTATGAAAAAACAGGAAAAAAGATCGGTATCAAACCGGCGGGTGGTATCTCCACGGTAGAGGATGCCCTGAAATATTACCACATTGTAAGCCATATCCTCGGGGAAGACTGGCTGAATGCGGAAAAATTCAGGATCGGTGCCAGCCGGCTTGCCAACAACCTTATCAGGGAGATTTTCAAAAAAGAGGATAGTTTTTCCTATTTCAATTAGTTATTTTAAAATCCTTTTTCTATATTTGTTATAGAAAAACGTTCTTTTAACATATACAAAAGATTCTGAAAAGAATTTTTTGACCGTTTAGCGGTCCGATCTTCAAATTCCATTCTCATAGAGACGGGTTGAATTCCATGGCTTTTTTTCTTCAACATTCGAAATCGGACCGCTATTTTTTTGTCCCTATCCCAACCGGTACCTGAGGTAATCCATCATCAATGGAATCTCA
>JAGYMF010000159.1 GCA_018400695.1 Bacteroidales bacterium
CTTCGGGGGATCCGATCAGATCCTGAACTCCCGGAATTTTAAGGGCGGAAAGATTACCAACATCTTTGGCGGTGCGAAATATGATATGCGGAAAGTGGAGATGGCTGAAGGTAAAAATTACCTGGATGTGACCATGATTTTCGGAGGATCAAAATTTATCGTACCGGAGGACTGGGATATCAGGATTGAGGTTACCTCTATTTTCGGTGGGTTCTCGGATAAGCGGCAACGATCAATCGTGGTGCCGGATGACAGCAAAAAGCTGGTCTTTACCGGAGTAGCTATCTTCGGTGGCGGAGAGTTGAGCAATATCTGACCCGATGAGTCATCCCTTTACCAGTCAGCGGAAAGCCCTGCTTATCTACAGCTTCATGTGGCTGCTGGTTGCTATGCTCAATGCGGTCATACTCCGGCTAAACCTGGGGTTTTCAATCGAAATTGCTCTTACAGAAGGATTCCTGGGTAGTGTGCTTTTCGGACTGCTTGGACTGATCGTCTGGTACCCTACCACCTATATCCCTGTCAAAAAGGAGTCCCCGGTCTACTCGATTTCAGCCCACGTGGCCGCCGGCGTTATCATTATTGTTCTCTGGCTGTCTGTTACGGTGGGTATTCTCAGAGCTGTATTCAATGAAGATGCTGCCTATATGGAGTATCTTACTGGTTCCATTTTTATGCGGGCCTTTATTGGTGTGATGGTATACCTCGTGCTGGTATTGATCTACTACCTGGTTTCATATGCGCGTTCGTTAAAGGACCGTGCCCGTGCAGAACAGAAATTGCGTACCCTGGTCAGGGAATCTGAACTGAATATGCTTAAGTCACAGATCAATCCACATTTTTTATTCAACTCACTGAATTCCATATCATCCCTTATTATGACCAGTCCTGAAGAGGCCAGGGAGATGGTCATCCGGCTCTCCGATTTCCTGCGCTATTCGCTCAAACACCGTGAAACTGAATTTGTATCGCTGGATGAAGAGCTCGTCAGAATGAAAGACTATCTCTCTATTGAAAAGATCAGGTTCGGCGATAAGCTCCACTACCAATTAAATGCCGGTAGGGATTGCAAACAGGTCAGGGTCCCTACAATGATCCTTCAGCCCCTTATAGAAAATGCCATCAAGCATGGTGTTTATGAGAGTTTGGTACCTGTATCCATCGTATTTAACTGTAGTGTAGCGAACGATTTTTTGAAGCTGGAAATCAAGAATGATTATGATCCGGATCAGCCTTCCCGCCGGGGTACCGGTGTCGGAATGCAAAATGTATCTGACCGCATTCGCCTGGCATACGAAGGAAAAGGTGCGGTTACCAGCAGCTCATCCAACGGAGTCTTTGTTGTCACTCTATCAATCCCCATTGAAAACTCAGAAAAGCAATGAAGAAATTCTCAGCATTGATTATTGAAGATGAAAAGCCTGCCAGGGACCTGGTGGAACAGTACCTGTCAGATTTCGATAGGGTAGAGATTAAAGGTCAGTACGACAATGGTTTTAACGGGTTGAAAGCGATCAACGACCTGAAGCCGGATGTGGTTTTCCTGGATGTACAGATGCCCAAACTGACCGGTTTCGAAATGCTCGAGCTGCTTGAGTTCAAGCCGGAAATCATTTTTACTACAGCATACGACCAGTATGCGATAAAGGCGTTTGAACAAAATGCCGTTGATTACTTGTTGAAACCCTTTTCTAAAGAGCGGTTCGGCGAGGCGATGAACAGACTCTTTGATCGTCTGGATAAGGGACAGGGAAGTGGGGATCAGCTGGAGCAAATCAAGAAAACGCTGGCGGATTCCGAAGAGATCCTGCAGCGTATTGTAGTAAAAAAGTCGGGCCGGATCCATGTGATTGCAGCAGAGAATATAACTTACCTGGAAGCGCAGGATGATTATGTGATGATCTATACCAGGGGTGAACGTTTCCTGAAGCAGCAGACCATGAAGTACTATGAGAGACACCTGGACGAAGGCCTTTTCATCAGGGTTCACCGGTCGTATATTGTCAATATACAACTGATCGACCGGCTGGAGCCCTACGAAAAAAATAACTATATCCTCAGCCTGAAAGACAGTAGCGGTAGCAACGTCCCTGTCAGCCGGGCAGGTATGCAGCGGCTGCGGGAAAAACTGGACTTTTAAACAGATTTTTTCAGGCGACCATTTCGGTGGTTACATCGTTTGAACTGATCTTTCCGCCTGCGAAGTCAGAGATGTTCTGCATGGTAGTCCCAGCAATCTCTGTCAGCGCCTCCCTGGTCAGAAATCCCTGGTGTGCTGTGATAAGTACATTGGGAAAGGTCATCAGCTGAGTGATCTTTTCATCATCAATGATATGCTCAGAAAGATCCCTGAAAAAGAGCTTTTCCTCTTCAGCATATACATCAATCCCTAAGTACCCTAACTTTTTTTCCCGCAGCGCAGTGATCACATCTTCCGTATTAATCAACTTCCCCCGACTGGTATTGATGAGCATGGCACCCTGTTTCATCATGCCGAGCGTTTTGCTGTTCACAATCTGCGCTGTATCAGGCGTAAGCGGACAGTGCAGAGAGAGAATGTCAGCCCGGCTGAAAACTTCCTCAGCGGAGAGGTATTCAACTCCCATATTCTTTAGCTCATCATTGGGGTAGAGGTCATGCGCCACGATCCTGCAGCCAAATCCCATCATGATCCCTGCAAATATCTGTCCGATCTTCCCGGTACCGATTAACCCCACAGTCTTTTTTTCGAGGTCAAACCCAACAAGATTTTCCAGCGAAAAATTGGCGTCACGCACACGGTTGTATGCCTTGTGTGTCTTTCTGCTCAATGTAAGAATCAGTGCCACTGCATGCTCAGCCACTGCATGCGGTGAGTAGGCAGGTACGCGCATAATCCGGATACCCATCTCTCCGGCCGCCTCAATGTCCACATTGTTGAAGCCAGCGCACCTGAGCGCCACAAGTCCGATGTTCAGCTCCCGCAGCGCAGCAAGCGTATCACGGTTCAGTTTGTCATTGACAAATGCGCAGACAGCCCCGGCTCCTGTAGCCAGCTTTGCGGTCTTGCGGTTCAGCGGTACCTCAAAGTATTCTATTTCGTGCCCCCACGACCCATTGGCCTGATTCAAATACTCTTTGTCATATGCCTTGGACGAAAAAACTGCTATCTTCATGCGTTTGCTCTTTACTATTTAACACTAAAAGTTTGATTTTGTTTGTATTGAAAAGGGTTATTTTATTTAGATTTATTATATATAGATTGGTTTTCAACTCCCTGTGAATCACGGATTCATCTTTGTTATATCTTTGTAATCACAAAAGCGTTATTTTTTTGCATCGTTATTGTGAAAAGAATAACAATATAACAGTTAAAAAGTTCAAATGCAGGTAGCAAGGATCGCAGAGTTATTGAAGGCCGAGGTACTGACCAGCGGGTGTGACACGTCGCGGACGGTGGAATATGCCTTTTCGTCAGATTTGATGAGTGATGTGCTCACGCGCGATTATGAGCATACATTGTTGATTACCGGATTGGCCAACCTGCAGGCGATACGGACCGCTGAAATGTCAGACATCGGTCAGATCATCATTGCCAGGGGCAAAGAGGTGGGTGCTGAAATGGTTGAGCTGGCAAATACCTGTGATATTGTTTTGATCAAGTGTGAATATTCGATGTTCAGGATCTCCGGTCTTCTGTATGAAGCCGGAATAAAGCCGGTCTTCTGATGCAGCTGAACTACCACCTGAAGGGCAGCGATTTTGTGAATGCCGGAAAGGCATCCAGTGCAGTGAAGGGGGTGCTAAAGCAGCTCGGTGTTGCACCGTCGCTTATCAAAAGGGTGGTCGTGGCACTTTACGAGGCCGAGGTAAATGTGGCAGCACATGCAGAAGGGGGTGAGATCGGCGTAACGATCGGAGCAGAGCAGGTTCGGATTGTGGTGAGTGATCGTGGTCCGGGAATCAGCGATATTGAGCAGGCGATGAAGGCCGGGTTCAGCACAGCTTCGAAAGAGGTCAGGGAGATGGGGTTCGGTGCAGGAATGGGACTTCCGAACATTAAAAAGAACAGCGACAGTTTTCATATAACCAGCAACCCGGGTGAAGGAACAACTGTGATCATCACAAATAAATTGACATAGCATAACAGGATAATACATTGAACAGCGCTTCGGAACATACTGTATTTCATCATGCACTCAAGGTGGTGCCCGACCTGTGTATCGGATGTACGCACTGCATGAAGGCGTGTCCTACCC
>JAGYMF010000016.1 GCA_018400695.1 Bacteroidales bacterium
GTAGAAAACGTTCATCTTGGTGGGTGAAATAACCGCATTTGCTTCTGCCACGCGGTATGTGGCAGTAAATTCTTTTTCAATGATCTGACCGTCATTATCGAGCCTGAGGATTCCGCCCCAGTTTTTTGGTCCCGGAGTATTTGAAACAGTTGAAAAGATACCCATTCCGTTTTCCACCTCCAGGATCTGTCCGCTTTCTAAGACCACTTCAGGCACCTTGGTGGAGTCATATCCAGCCATAAGTACGCGGGCCTTATATTCCTGACCTTTGAAAACAACATTGGAATTGGGCAGTACGATCGCCTTGATTACGTTGACTTTGAAATCTTTTGCATCGACCTGTTGGAGCAGGTAACTGATCACATCAGATTCAACATTTCTGACATCTGCCTGCATCTTGGAGAGGATAGTGATTACCGAGGCCAGGGGAAGATGTTCGAAATTATGGCTTTCCCAGGGGTGATCAGGATCTCCGGCCTTTTCTGCGGGATGGTCATGTGTGTCCAGGTTTCCTTTGATGGATTCAATCAATCCGGCATATTCTTCAGGATCTTCGATCATATCGATCATCTTTTCCCTGTAGTTGTTGATCATCTCCTTCAGTTCGATCCCCTTTTTCTTTACGATCATGATTTCAGCAGGCGTATCTGTATTATCCTTCTTACTTACCGCGTCTAATTCAACCTTTCCATCGATGATCGCTTCCGGATCGCCCGCGCTGACGATCTCTACCTTGCATTCATTGATAAAATCAAATAGGTCGGCAGACATTTGCCTCACCTCGTCGGATTTTTCTTTCCAGTCCTTTACTTTATCAGGATTCTGTTGATATGCGAGGTCAAATTTGTTGTATAATCCGTCATTTTTGGATGCATAGTTGTGGGTGGTCTGATTTAATCCATGATCAACGATAACAAAAGCATCGAGAACATCTTTCGATACATTCAGTGCCAACATGGCTGTCAGCACCAAATACATCATACCGATCATCTTTTGTCTCGGGGTTTCCTTACCGTGTCCCATACCTGGTGGATTAAAATAATTACCTGTTTATTTCTTCCGAATGCTCATTGCTGAAAGCATGGAACCATAAATATTATTCAGTTCAGAAAGGCTTTCGCTTAGTTTGGTAATTTCCTCTTTATATTTTTGTGTTTCGTTCACCGATACTTTGAGGCTGTTCACCATTTCATTGAGGCCTTTATAGACATCGGAAGTTCCTTTAAGATGCTCTTTGCTGCCTTCCACCTGCGTTACATAGGTATTGTTTAGTTCAGACAGGCTTTTACTCAATGTTTCAAGTTGTTGCTGGAACTTTTTCTGACTTTCAGAGATCTGTGAATGTTCCTGCTTTACCTCTCCTGACATCGCCTCGTATGCGGCTGTTAGGCTGGTACTTGAAGCCGAAAATTTTTCAGCGATCTCTTTTCCTTTGCTGTCGATCAGCTGCGATGTTCGTTTGTATGATTCAGCCAGGGTCTCAACCTGCTGGTTCAGGGCGCCGGTGTTGGTCCCATATGCTGTTGCTACCTGGTCCATATTGGTGGCCGCATTTCCCATTTTGTTAAAATATTCCTTTGTGGCCAGTGAGGCAGCAGTAATATCAGCAATACTTTCTGAAGTGGAGGAGATCGCAGTAATGCTCTTTCCCAGGTTTTTTACGTCGGCTTCACTGATTTGGGATTCCTGTATCAGCTCATCAAATTTCTGGAGACCTACATTTCGGCCAGCAAGGGATTGTTCTTTGTATTCATCGATTTCATCCGGATCGGACATTCCAGCCAGTTCGGGATATACAAGGGTCCAGTCCAGCTCTTCATGCAGCGGTTCGAATGCTGAAAAGAAAAAGATGACCGCCTCAATAAGCAGCCCACTGGTCAGCGCTAAACTTGCCCCGGGCCAGTGCTGTATCTTGAATAAAGCTCCTACGATAACGATGGCTGCTCCAAAGCCATACAGTTTAGCTGTAAAGGATTTCCAGCCGGAACTCTGAACTATTTCTGTAATTCCCATAATAATTCAACATTTAAATTAAGAACCTAAATATGAACGTACACAACGGAAACCGATATATGATTTCGCGGTATCCTGGTATTCATAATCACGCATACTTACCTGCAGGTATCTGGCAACATCCTTCCAGGAACCTCCCCTGATCACCTTTCTTTTCATTACAGGCGGATCGTTGGGATGGGCATTGTATTTGTAGTTGGGATTGAGGGTTGAAGAGAAGATATATGCTGAAGGATCATAGGCATTGATGGTCCATTCTGCAACGTTACCGGCCATGTCATAAAGACCGAATTCATTTGCTGCAAAGGAGGCCACCCTGCCGGTTGAAAGGGATCCGTCATCTATGTAATTACCGCGCAGCGGCTTAAAGTTTGCGACGAAGCACCCCAATTTATTTCTTACATATACTCCCCCCCAGGGATACATGCTGTGGTCCAGGTTGCCCCTGGCTGCAAATTCCCATTCTGCTTCGATAGGCAGCCTGTAGTCCTGCACCAGAGGAAGGTCAGCTTTGGCGAGTGCATCGTTCAGGTAGTTTGTCCGCCATATGCAAAAGGCATTGGCCTGTTTCCAGTTGACACCAATAACAGGGTAGTTATCGTATGACACATGCCAGAAGTACATTGTCGCCATGGGTTCGTTGTATGAGTAGGTAAAGTCGGCGATCCAGGCTAGGGTATCAGGATATACAAGTACCCAGTCTTTATGCACAAAGGAGCCTCTGCTGGTAATGTCTTCTTCTGATCCGTCAGGTCTGATCACCGTACCGTTGTATGAGACTGTCGGTTCATTTGTACCCCCGCTGTATTCCAGTTGCATACGGTTGCCTTTTCTGGCAGCCTGGTGCAAATCCACCCAATAATAGTTGTAAATCAGTTTGGATATATTCAGTTCTCTTCCTCGGGGTGAAAGCTTGTCAGCACCTGTGTAATAGAGCCCCATTCCGCCGTCATCAGGATTGGTAGGATCACCAAAAACCATGTTTCTGAGGTTTCCTTCCTTGTCTTTGTTAATTTCACTGAGCGGCGTATCCCAGTTGATCAAAGGCTGTCCGTCGCGATCATTCAGCTGCTGTCCTTCTTCGTCAAGTGCAAGGAAGTCTTCCTGACCGTTTACTGCGAGAAATTTTCTGATGATGGAGTCACGCACCCAATGAACATACTGGCGGTATTCATTATTTGTGATTTCCGTTTCATCCATCCAGAAGGCATCCACGGAAACGGTCCGTGCAAGTGCATTCTGTGTCCATGCGATATCCTGGTCACTCGGTCCCATCGTAAAAGAACCGGCCGGGATGAACAACATTCCGTAAGGATCTGGCTCAGCGTATGCTTTTCGGCTCTGTACTCCGACAAGTTCTCCAGTGTTGTAAGTGGTACAACTTCCTACTAACGCTACCAGTAAAATCAGCAATAATACTCTTTTCATGGCTTGGGTGTTTAAGCTAAAAACTACTTTTTTCAAGAAGTTCAAGTTATAAAAAACAATCTAAATATAGTAAAATATTATAAAAATCTAATGCTCTCATATTTTTCCGGATTTCTGTCAAGACTAAGGTCAAAACAATACCGTATTGAAATTTCGTGTGAACCGCTGCTGTATTTAAACAGTGGCGATAGCTCAATGTCATAGGAATACCCGACCCTGATCCCGTTCATCAATTCAATTCCCGCCAGCACACTGGCTGCTCCTCCTATAGAATAAGAAACTCCTCCCCAGAATCTTTTATTGTATCGCACATTGGTGTTCAAATAGATATGGTTGTCTTTTCCGTCTGTTTGTATCATAAACGAAGGAATAAGCTCAAAAATTGGGTTGGGAAGCTGTAATGTATACCCTCCTACGGCATAATAATGTCTTGTTAATCGTGTTTCAGCCACCTCTTCCGGAAAGTCGAATGAGGTTTGGTTAAGATGTGTGGTGGAGAGTCCAACATACAGGTTGTTGGTCGAGTAGTATGCGCCCAGGCCCATATCGAATCCAAACAGGCTGGCAGCATTCTGTGGAATGGCATCGTCGCCGGTAATATCGATCACATCTGCCCCGTTCAGTCCTGAGGGATCGAAAGAATAGTTGACAAGCCCCAGGTTGATGCCTGCTCCCAGCACCCCGGTTCCGACATCTATTTTATAGGAATAGGACAGGCTGAGAAAGAGATCGTTGTTCAGTGCAATGTTATCATTCATCAGGTTGATACCTGCCCCATGCTTACGGTTAAAGAGTGTGAAGGGCGCATGGGCTGTGAAGGTGGTTGTTACAGGAGCAGAGGGAATTCCCATCCACTGGTTCCTGAAGGCTGCACTGGCACATATTTTATCTTCCTGGCCCATGGCTCCCGGGTTGAATAGCGGGACCAGGAACATATTCTGAGTGAATTTCGGATCCTGCTGACCCGAAACTGTTACTGATATGAGCAACAAAACAATGATGCCGATTGGTTTATTCATTTTTTCGCAAATCCCCTGAGATCGCTTTATCAGGGCTTTTCCACCACGGTAAAATAAGTAAAAAATATCGGGCGGCACAAATATTATTAACATAAGATTGTTAATAAAGTAACAATCTGATATTATTATGCGTTTTTTTGACGTAGAACGCAGTTTAAATCAGCTTTTTCGGGGTGAAAATTTTTATTTTCCCAGGCGATGAAAGAAACGCCACCAGCGATCAGGGATGATGTTGTTGCAGGCCCGTTTATAATCATCATGGCTACAGGAGATATAGTAGTTTTTGCCGGTTTCCGGATTTGTGACCGGTATGTCCATCCACCATCGCTCGGAGATGTTGCTTTTATGAAAGATCAGCTCCTGGTCGATTCCGTCGGGGGTGATAATAAATTTCCTGATATGTTCCGGTGTGTCAACAGGATTTTCCTTCACCCGAAAGGAGAGTCCATCGATAAAATACCAGATGCACTGTGCTGCCAAATGACTTGTCTGATCGTTCAGGTCTTTTTCGGGCGATAATTCAAACAATCCGCATACCCTGACCTTCTCACTTAATCCGCTGTACCGCGTAATGGCACAGACATCATCCCCGAAGAGTCCGTTGGGCGATGGCGTTGTAACGCCCGGAGCATCTGAATGGCGGATCACATTCATATCGATGCTTACAAGGTCGGCATCCCTTATCAGGGGTTCAGCAATCCTGATATCGTTCCGGAGTTCTCCCAGCCGCACACTTTCCATATATGATTTCTCCAGTGCATCCACCTGGTTTTCTGCGATAAAATATTGCTGGTGCCCGAGATTGGCATAGGTAAAGTGTTTCAGGGAGGACTCATTAAACAGATAGTCAAGGTAGTTTCTGGAATGGATACCTGATTCGTTTTCCATCCAGAAATCAAGTCGCGGATCAACAGTCAGAACCTGCCGGATTCCATTGAGTTTCTGCAGCGCAAGGATCGGTCCGTAGGTCAGATCCTGTGATCCGCCGATAAAAAACGGGAGTACTTTGCGTTCCAGCAGTTCCAGCGTGATATCCCGCAAGGCATAGTAGGTATCATTGATCTTGTCTGTGGTCTTCAGGTTCCCAAGGTCATACACCTGTACGTTCTTGTTGATCTTCCGAAGCTGGTAAAGCATTCCCCTCACCTTATCGGGTGCGCTTGCACTTCCCTTGATATAGGCAGCCTTTTCCTGCGGCACACCAATCAGCGCAAGCTGGTACCGGTCCAGGTTTTTGATAGGCTGGTCGGGGGTATGAATAGCGATATTACGGCTGAACGAGTGTTTCTCCGGCAGGAAATGAAATTCCGGGCGGTCAAGGCTTACAGGATCAAAATATCCGTTAAGGTCCATGGTCATGCGATTACGATTTTTTTCTACGGGAAGGTTTGTCGGGGGCCTTTTTTATGATTTCCATACACGCTTCCAGAGTAAGTTCTTCCGGTTTCCTGCTTTTAGGAATTCGGAAGTTCTTTTTGTTATAGGTAATGTAGGGGCCATATCTGCCGTTGAGAATTTGCAGTTCCGGTTCTTCATCGAATGTTTTGATAATCCTGTTTTTTTCTTCCTCTCTTTTAGCATGGATCAGTTCAACAGCCCTTTCCAGTTCGATCGTATAGGGGTCGTCCTCCTTGCTGAGTGATACGAATTTGTTCTGATGGCGCACATAAGGTCCGAATCTTCCAATGGCCACGGTTACTTCGGCATCCTCAAACTGTCCGAGTTTGCGCGGGAGTTTGAACAGATCCAGCGCCTCTTCAAGAGTGATCGTCTCCATGCTTTGCCCTTTCAACAGGCTGGCAAAAAGTGGTTTTTCTTCATCCTCTGCATCGCCGATCTGTACCATGGGTCCAAACCTCCCGATCTTAACGGCTACGGGTTTCCCTGTTTTCGGGTCCTCACCCAGCAACTTCTCACCCTTGGATCTTTCAGAGGTCTCTGAAGTCTCCTCCACTTTGTTGTGGAAGGGTTTGTAGAAATTACTGATCATCTCCTGCCAGTCTGCTTTTCCCATGGCAATGGAGTCAAACTTTTTCTCCACATCGGCTGTGAAGTTATAATTCATAATTTCTTCGAAATACTGTTCAAGGAAATCATTCACTACCATTCCGATATCTGTGGGGAAGAGTTTTTGCTTTTCCTGTCCGAAGTTTTCAGTTCGTTCCTGCTGTTTAATTTTGCCATCTTCCAGAACCAGGGTGCTGATCTGACGTGTTTGGCCTGCACGTGTCTCCTTCAGGACATAGTTCCTGTTCTGTATGGTTGAGATGGTGGGAGCATAGGTGGAAGGGCGTCCTATTCCAAGCTCTTCGAGTTTTTTGACAAGGCTGGCTTCGGTATATCTTGCAGCAGGAGCTGTGAATTTCTGAACTGCCTCAATCATCTTGTAAGAGAGCTGGTCGTTCTGTTTTAAGGGCGGGAGCAGGCCAGCAGCCTCTTCATCAGTCTCTTCATCGGTAGACTCAATATAAAGTTTGAGGAATCCATCGAATATAAGCACCTCTCCATTGGCAACGAAATGTTCTTCTGCGTTGGACAGGTCGATTCTGATGGTTGTTTTTTCAAGCTGAGCATCGCTCATCTGGGAGGCAACTGTGCGTTTCCATATCAGTTCATAAAGGCGTTGTTCCTGGCTGCTTCCGTTAACAGACCGGTTGCTGATATAGGTAGGCCGGATGGCTTCATGTGCCTCTTGTGCTCCTTTGGATTTCGTGGTGAACTTTCTTACTTTCAGGTATTTTTCCCCAAAAGAAGATTTGATTTCTGAGGAGGCTGTTGCAATGGCGAGACCTGACAGATTCACCGAATCAGTTCTCATGTAAGTGATCAGACCCGATTCATAAAGACGTTGTGCGATGGACATGGTTTGTGAAACAGAAAATCCCAGTTTTCTGCTCGCCTCCTGTTGTAATGTCGAAGTGATGAATGGTGGAGCAGGTGATTTCTTGCCTGGCCTTTTTTCGACAGATTGTACGGTGAATTGCGCTTCACTGCATTTTCTGAGAAAAGCTTCCGTATCTTTTTCGTTATCAAATCTTTTAGATAGTTCTGCTTTGACATCCCTGCCCTCTTTCGGAGTTTTAAAAACTGCCGACACCCTGAAATAAGTTTTGGCACTGAATTGATTGATCTCTCTTTCCCGTTCAACAATCAGCTTTACTGCCACGCTCTGAACCCTGCCGGCAGAGAGAGAGGGTTTTACTTTTTTCCACAGAAGCGGTGACAATTCAAAACCTACCAACCGGTCAAGCACCCGCCTGGCCTGTTGCGCGTTCACCAGGTTGGCATCGATACTCCGGGGCGTTGTTATGGCATGCAGTATTGCCTCTTTGGTGATTTCATGGAAAACGATGCGCCTGGTCTTTTCCTTCTTAAGTTCGAGCACTTCCTGAAGGTGCCATGCAATGGCTTCTCCTTCCCGGTCCTCATCAGACGCGATCCAAACGGTTTCAGCCTTCCTGGCCAGCTCTTTCAGCTCTTTCACCACCTTTTTCTTATCAGCAGAGACAATATACTCCGGTCTAAAATTGTTTTCTATATCGATGCCAAGGTTCTTTTTTGCCAGATCTCTGACATGTCCGAAACTTGATTTGACAACGAATTCCTTGCCAAGGAATTTTTCAATGGTCTTTGCTTTGGCCGGTGATTCTACAATAACTAGGTTCTCAATCATATTTTCTTTTCTCTTCAACAATGTTTGTATTGGAGCACAAAATTATACCAATTGAATGAGTACTCTCAAATTTTTGGTGTAAATTATTATTATTTTTGTCGCAAATAACTACCAGAATGGTTAAAAAAGTCAACAAACATACGATATATCTTGCAATTCTCTGGACCTTTTACCTGATGGTATTTGCTTTTGTCATCACCCTTTTTGTGTTGATTGCCAAAGGCAGGTTGGGATTCATGCCTACTTTTGAAGAGCTTGAGAATCCAAAAACAAACCTGGCTTCAGAGATATATACAGATAATGGGGACCTGCTTGACAAGTTTTTTATAGAGAACAGGACGCTGGTAGATTATGAAGATCTTTCCCCTTACCTGGTAGATGCGTTGATTGCTACGGAAGATGTAAGGTACAACAGGCATTCAGGCATCGATGTCAGAAGTCTCAGCCGGGTGGTGGTGAAGTCACTGCTGCTGGGACAGGATGCAGGAGGAGGCAGTACGATCTCCCAGCAGCTGGCAAAGAACCTGTTCCCCAGGGATACCACACAGAATAAAACAAAAGTGGGACGGGCCGCCCATATGGCTATTGTGAAGTTTAAGGAGTGGAACACGGCGGTCAGACTTGAGCGAAGCTATACCAAGAAGGAGATACTGACCATGTACCTGAATACGGTTCCTTTCGGAGGTGAAGCAGTTATTGGGATAAAATCGGCTTCGCGTACATTTTTTGATAATTCGACCGATTCCCTGAAGCTGGAGGAGGCTGCTATTCTTGTTGGTATGCTGAAAGCTCCCACAAGGTTCAATCCGTATCTGAATCCTGATAATGCACTTAAAAGGCGCAATATTGTTATCGACCAGATGGTTAAATACAATTATCTCGATTCATTGGTCGCCGATTCGGTAAAGCAGATTCCGGTCAGATCGTATTATAATATTGCAGGACATATGCAGGGTAAGGCCAACCATTTTCGTACTTTCCTTCGGGTGAGTATGAATGCGGAAAGACCTGTACGCAGCGATTATCCGGAGTATGGAGAAGAACGTTTCAGAAGGGATTCTATTCGTTGGGCAAAGGATCCCCTTTATGGATGGATCATTAAAAATCCGCGGCCCGATGGTTCCAGTTACAATATTTACCGCGACGGTCTTAGAATCCATACCACGATTAATATGAAGATGCAGGAGTATGCCGAGCAGTCGATGGAGGAGCACCTGAGCGGGTACCTGCAACCAGCTTTTTTTGAGGAGAAGAAGGGGAGGGAAAATGCCCCATTTGAGGATATTGAAGAAGAGGATATTGAGCGTACGATGACACGTGCGATCCGGCAGTCAGAAAGATACAAAAAACTCAGGGGCCGCGGTATGCCGGAAGATTCCATTATGATGATCTTTGATCAGCCGAGAGAGATGTCGGTTTTTTCATGGGAGGGGTTGAAAGATACTGTTCTCAGTCCGTATGATTCCATCCGTTACCTTAAACACATTCTTCGTGCAGGGTTCATTGCCATGGAGCCCTGGTCGGGACATGTAAAGGCCTATGTAGGGGATCATAACTATCGCTATTTTCAATATGATCATGTGACCCAGGGCAGGAGGCAAGTCGGCTCGACAGTTAAGCCTTTTCTCTACCTCCTGGCCATGCAGGAGGGGGTTTCGCCCTGTAAACAGATACCTTTGGTTCCCATCTCGTTCCAGGTATTTGATTCTGTGTATACGCCCAGGGCTCCAGGGGCAAACAGTAATGCAGGCAAATATGTTACATTGAAATGGGGCCTTGCCAATTCCCACAACTGGGTTTCGGCCTGGCTTTTTAAAAATTACAATCCGGAGAGTGTGATTCTTTTGATGCGTAAGATGGGTATCACCTCACGGATTGATCCGGTACCATCGATGATCTATGGTCCCTCAGATGTATCGCTGGAGGAGATGGTCGGTGCGTTTAATACGTTCGGTAATCAGGGTATCTATGTGACTCCGGTGTATGTTACCAGGATTGAAGACAAGTACGGAAATATTATTTCGACTTTCAAGGCACAGGAGAATGAGGCAATCAGCGAGGAGACAGCCTACCTGATGATCTCTCTGCTGAAGGATGTTGTGAACAGGGGTACTGCCGGGAGGTTACGTTGGTTTTATGAGTTTTCGGGTGAGATTGCCGCCAAGACCGGAACCACCCAGAATCAGAGTGACGGTTGGTTCATGGGCCTTACGCCGCAATTGTCTGCCGGTGTCTGGGTTGGGGGAGAAGACCGATCCGTCCATTTTGATGAACTGGGGATGGGTGCCGGAGGGAACATGGCCTTGCCAATCTGGGCCAATTTCTTTGATAAGGTATATGCAGACTCCACCCTGGGGATTACCCAGGAGGCGCTCTTTCAAAAGCCGGAAGGGTTTTATGTGAATCTTGACTGTCCGGATGTCTCTGAAAAACCATCATCCACCGACTACAGTGATTTCTGATCACAGATCAACGCGGTATGGAGCTGATCAGTCTGCGGGTATAGCTCTCCGAAGGCTCCCTGTAAATTTGTTCTGGGGTGCCCGATTCAATAATTCTGCCTTCCTGCATTACAAGCAATTTGTCTGCCATATGTTTGACCACGGTAAGGTCATGTGAGATAAAGATATAGGTGAGGTTGAAATTTTCTTTAAGGTCATTCAACAGGTTCAGTATTTGGGCCTGGATGCTTACATCAAGGGCAGAAACGCTTTCATCCAAAACCAGGAACTCCGGTTGGCAGGCCAGGGCCCTGGCAATTCCGATACGTTGTCTCTGTCCGCCTGAGAACTGGTGCGGATAGAGGTTAAAGGCACTGGCAGGAAGTCCGACCTGCTCAAGCAACTCCAGGGCGGCCTGTTCGGCCTCTTTTTTTCTTTTAACGATATGGTGTATGAACATCGGTTCCATAACCATGCTCCCCACAGTTTTTCCCGGATTAAGTGAGGAGTACGGATCCTGGAATACGATCTGAATATTTTTTCTGACCTTGCGCAATGCTCCTGGCTTTAGCTGGTTCAGCGGAAGGCCTTTATAAGACACGGTGCCGCTGTGGTTGTGTATCAGCTGCAATATCGTTCTTCCCAGGGTTGTTTTGCCGCATCCGGATTCTCCGACCAGTCCCATGGTTTCACCGCGCAACACATCAAAGGATACCCCGTGTACAGCATGAACGGCTCTTTTCCTGCCGTGGAATTTTACATCCAGATTTCGAATGGATAGCAACACCTCAGCATTGTCTTTCTTTTTTTTATTGGCATGATGTGTTTCAGCTGTATCTGCTTCTGGTGTTTTGGGTAACCCCGTTTCAATAAAGTCCGCTATTGTAAACAGGCGTTCAGCCTGGTAATCAAGCCCTGGTCTGCAGGCAATCAATCCCCGGGCATATGGTGTTTCCGGATGGTTCATGATATGTTGTATTGTGCCTTTCTCGACGATTTCACCCTGGTACATAACAGCGACTTCGTCGGCTATCTGTTTCAGCACCATGAGGTCATGTGTGATGAACAGGATCCCCAGCTGGTATCTCTCCCGCAGTTCTGACAACAGATTGAGCAAGCTTTTCTGAACTGTCACGTCGAGTGCTGTGGTGGGTTCATCTGCTATGAGCAGGTCGGGTGAAGCTGACAAAGCCATGGCGATCATCACCCTCTGGCGCTGACCGCCGGAGAGTTCATGGGGCCAGGCCTGAAATATTCCTTCGGGATCGGGCAATTTAACCTCGTTAAACAGGTCGGTAATTCGTTCTTTGGCGGCTGACCGGGTTTGTTCTTTTTGTTTTAACAGGATTTCCATAGCCTGCTGTCCGCATCGCATGGTGGGATTCAGAGAGGTCATGGGCTCCTGAAAAATCATGGCGATCCTGTTTCCGCGGATCCTGTTGAGTGTTGTTTGGGATGCCTGGAGCAGATTTGTTGAGCCATTGGCATCCATGAGGCTGATGGTACCGGAAGATGCTGTTACATTGGCGGGCAACAGTCCGGGGATTGCGAGTGCCGTAAGTGTTTTTCCTGAACCGGACTCACCTACGAGACCTGTGACCGACTGCCTGGAGATATCCAGGGAAATCCTGTTTACGAGGATTTTTTCTGTGGTACGAATCTCCAGATCGCGTATTTCCAGCAAGGGATCGTTCATGCCCCTGTTCCTTTTCTGTAAACAACCACTTTATTGCCGGATAACCCAACCTCCCAGCCGGAATGCAGGAGCTTCTTTGCTTTCCAGTAATAAAGCATCGTTCTTTTGCTTGTTTCGCCGTTATCATTTTCCTCTTTGAATTCACCGCTGAATTCATAGCTGGTTGAATAGGCGTGGTGGCTGTGGTAGATTCTGATGATTTCAGCCACTGTGGCGATCACCCTGTAGACCTCTCCCCGGTTTGTTTCACTGTATTCATCGTCGAACTCCTCATTTAGCACGCTAAAGTTAATAATGTTGCCCAGGTAGTTGTCTCTTTTTTTTGCGAATAGCACTTCGTACTGCAGTCCGCTCTCGGTATTGAAATAGTAGGCCGATCCGGAGGGGATTTCCGGACTGGTGATCTTATAAAAAGGTACATCGGGTGAGAAATTATCCCGTAACAATGGCGGATATTGATTTGTGTTCTGCACCATCTCTATTTGAATAATTGTTTGGGTAAATCCTGGATTTTTGTGAGCCTGACGATCTGGATGCCAAAGCGGTCGATATTGATGCTCTTGTCATTAAAACCGGAAATAAAGATTTTGCTGAATCCCAGTTTATGGGCTTCTGAAATACGTTGTTCCATCCTGCTCACCGGTCTGATTTCTCCGGAGAGTCCAACTTCACCAGCAAAACAAATTCTCTTTTCCAGGGCCATATCTACGGTTGAGCTGAGAACTGCGCTGACAATTGCCAGGTCGATTGCCGGATCATCCACCCGAAGTCCACCGGCAATATTGATAAATACATCCTTGCCGGATAGCTGAAAACTGGCCCTTTTTTCCAACACTGCCAGCAGCATATTGAGTCTTTTTGTGTCGAAACCGTTGGATGTGCGCTGTGGGGTTCCGTAGGCAGCGGTGCTTACCAGGGCCTGTGTTTCTATCATCAGAGGTCTGACGCCTTCTATGTTGGCAGCTACTGCAGATCCGCTTAAATCTTCCGTGTGTTGGTTCAGAAGCACTTCAGAAGGATTGGCGATCTCTGCGAGTCCGTCGTTCCGCATCTCAAACACACCCAGTTCCGAGGTGGAGCCGAACCGGTTCTTGCTTGCGCGCAGGATCCTGTATATATGGTGTGAATCGCCTTCGAACTGAAGTACGGTATCGACGATATGTTCCATGATTTTCGGTCCTGCCAGGTTGCCCTCCTTGGTAATATGTCCTATCAGCACAACCGGGATCCCAGTTTGTTTGGCAACCCTCAGGAGTTGGGCTGCACATTCCCTTACCTGTGAGACACTCCCGGGGGTGGATTCTATCTCTTCTGAGTACAGGGTCTGTATCGAGTCGATAATGACAAGGGCCGGGTTAACCTGTCGGATCTGGGTAGTGATTGCCTGCAGGGATGTTTCAGATAGCACCAGGGTCTCCTTGTTAAGGTTTCCCAGGCGTTCGGCCCTCATTTTGATCTGCTGAGGGCTCTCCTCTCCGGATACATAAAGTGTTGTGCCATTAAATTTCAGAGCGATCTGCAGTGCCAGTGTGGATTTTCCAATACCGGGTTCGCCTCCGATCAGGACCATGGATCCGGGAACGAGTCCTCCTCCGAGCACCCTGTTGAATTCAGTGTTTTGCGTATCATATCTCTGGAGCTTGTCGGAATGGACGGTTGCAATGCTTTCCGGAACCGATTTTCGGCCCGGTTCAGTTTCGTACCGCCTGGAGGCTGATTTATGTATAACCTGCTCAACATAGGTGTTCCACTCACCGCAACTGTTGCATTTGCCAATCCATTTGGGAGACTCGGCACCACAGTTCTGACATACGTATACACTTTTGGTTTTCGCCATTGTTTTTCAATACCTGGACTAAGGTAATAATTATAGGAATATACGGATCAATGCGCTCCCGATTTATCTATCAGTGCGGTGGAAGAGTACCCTTCAAGAAAGGGGATCGTGACAGTCTTACCCCCCATTGATCTGATGAATTCGGCTCCGACGATCTCATCAGGCTGGTAGTCTCCCCCTTTTACCAGCACCTCGGGTCTGATCTCCATGATAAGCTCCAGTGGGGTATCTTCTGAAAAAAGGACGACTGTATCTACAAATGCGAGGGATGCCAGGACGATTGCCCGGGCATATTCATCCATCACCGGTCGTTGCGCTCCTTTGAGTCTTCTGACCGATTCGTCTGAATTAAGGCCAACAATGAGCCTATCGCCCAGCTGCCTGGCTGAATAAAGCAGGTGGATATGGCCGGGGTGGAGCAGGTCAAAACAGCCATTGGTAAAAACGATCTTTTTCCCTGGCTGACTGGTTTTATTCAGCAGCTGTGGCAGCGCTTTTCTGTCCACGATCTTTTGGCGTATCTCTTCAGGCAGCTTCAATTTCTTTGGTTTTTATGTGAGAAGTATTCCGCTTTCTTTTCGAAAACAGAAACAACATCGCAAGGCTTCCCAGTAACAGAATGAGCAATGTCTGGGACTCATGCTGCAGCGTTGCAAAGACGAGTCCTTCGTTTATTTCCAGTCCGTATACAAAATGGAGTCCGCGTGAGACGAAATAGTGGAAGGCGCCGATACCGCTTGGCACCGGCACAGCCATGCCCACGCTTCCGATCACCAGGAGGAAGATACCATCGACAAATGTCAGATCTCCGGTGATATGGGGCAGCGCAAATACGATCACCCAGGTCATCATGGCATAGTTGAACCAGATGAAGAGTGTATGAAAAAGAAATTCCCATTTACGCTTCATATTCAGCACGGTTTGAAGTCCTTGTGCCACACCTTTAAGGAGCTGTATAAGTTTTTGGACAGGCTTGAGCGGTAATATTTTTTTTCGAAAGATGAATAGTAGAATGAGGATCAGCAAACCGGTACCGGCAAGCAGGATCCAGAAAAGAATAGCCTCTCCGAAAATGGAGGCAACATTCTGCCTGATGGGGGAGAATACGTAATCAGTAAAAAACGCTCCAAATTTTTCGAAACGTGCTATCAGCAGGAAGACAAGGATAAGCAACATGGAGAGCAGATCGATTGTCCGCTCAATGATCACCGTTCCCAACAGGGCATCTACCGGGATCTTCTCTCTTTTTCCAAGGGATACGCAGCGCGTCACCTCACCGATTCTCGGCAGGGCGTAATTGGCCAGGTAACCAAACAGAACAGCATTCACGGTATTCCAGAGAGAAGGCTTGTAATTGAGGGGCTCGATCAGGAGGATCCATCTTCTTGCACGGCTGAAATGTGCTATCACTGCAAAGATCAGTGATATGCCAATCCAGCTGTACCGGGCTTCCCTGAAGTGAGCCCCCATTTCAGAAAAATCAACCCCCCTGAATGCAAGATAAAGCAACAGCAATCCAACTGTGAGAAAAACAGTAAAACTTGCTATCTGCCGTATCCTCTTATTCAAAACGGGGTTCAGGTAAGTTTGTTGGTGGCTGTGTCAGGGAAGATGATCTTTGGTTCAAAGATCTTCGCCTCTTCAAAATCCATAGATGCATAGGAGAGGATGATGATAATATCGCCAACCTCCACTTTTCTTGCTGCGGCCCCATTCATACAAATAACACCACTGCCCCGTTCTCCGCGGATCACATAGGTGTCGAGACGCTCCCCGTTGTTGATGTTCACCACCTGGATCTTTTCGTTCTCGATCAGGTTGGCGGCATCCATCAGGTCCTCATCGATTGTGAGACTTCCCACATAATGAAGATTTGCCTCAGTGACAGTGACCCTGTGTAATTTCGATTTTACTACCTCGATATTCATGCTGCAAATTTAGTGAAAATAAACATTATCAATCAACCTCAGGCCATTTAATTGAACAGCAATACAGCCGATAATGTTCGCTTTTGTTTTCCAGCTTTTAACGCTATGAATGTTTTGATCCTCAACAATTTCAAAATACTCGGTCTCCATCAGCGGATGGTTGTTAATTTCGGAAATCACATATTCCCTTACCTCTTCAGGTGTGTGGCTTTGTTTCATCTGCACGGCCTTTTGAAGGGTCTGGTAGATAAACGGGGCGGCGGCACGGCCGGCTTTTGAGAGCAGTTTGTTCCTGGAGCTCATAGCAAGCCCGTCTTTTTCCCTGATAATCGGACATCCGATGATCTCAATGTCCAGCCGGAGGATGGAGACCAGTTTTCTGATAACTGCCAGCTGCTGGAAATCCTTCTGACCAAAATAGGCCCTGTCAGGCATAACAGCATAGAACAGCTTGCTGACAATCTGAGCCACACCATTGAAGTGGCCGGGACGATACTTTCCTTCCATGATGCTGTCGAACGGAGCAAGATCAAAAACACGGGTATCTTTTTCCGGGTACATCTCTTCCACTTCAGGGGTGAATACCAGATCGACAGGGTAGTTTTTCAGCAGGTCCAGGTCGGACTTCATATTTCTCGGATAGTGTTCCAGGTCATTCGGATCATTGAATTGTGTGGGATTGACAAAAATAGATACCACCAGGAAGTCTCCGTTGCTGAGGGATGCGCGGATAAGGGAGAGATGGCCATCATGAAGTGCCCCCATGGTGGGGACAAATCCGATTGTTCTGTCCTCTCCCCTTGCATTGCCAATCGCTTCCTTCAGGGCATCTGTCCTTGTAATAATTTTCATCTTCCTGCTAAAAAGTGCACAAAGATAGGGATTCCATCTGAATATACATTTTCAAAACCTGTGAATCGCCCTGATTGTCAAATCGGACAGTCGTGTTGTACATTGGTGTCTGAATAATTTTTAGTACCTTTGCATGATTCAAAACAAGTCCTGTACAATAATGGAAAGTGTGAAAGTTTTATTCGTTTCCCAGGAAATCACCCCCTATCTTTCAGAGAATGAAATGTCCCATATAGGGAGATATCTTCCCCAGGGTATACAGGAGAAAGGAAAGGAGATCCGGACCTTTATGCCTCGCTACGGCAATATCAACGAAAGGAGGAATCAGCTGCATGAGGTGATTCGTTTGTCAGGAATGAACCTGATCATCGATGATGCCGATCATCCGCTGATCATTAAGGTAGCCTCCATTCAGTCGGCCAGAATGCAGGTTTATTTCATTGATAATGAAGATTATTTTCAACGAAAGGCCACCATGCAGGATGCCGACGGGAATTTTTACGAAGACAATGATGAGCGGATGATCTTTTTTGCGCGGGGGGTATTGGAAACTGTCAGAAAACTCAGGTGGTCGCCAGATATTGTACATTGTCACGGATGGTTCACTTCTCTGGTACCGGTCTACCTGAAGAAGGCGTACCGCGAGGATCCGCTTTTTGCCGACTCCAAAGTAGTTTTTTCGATCTATAACAATGGTTTTGACAAACCGATGGATCGACGGTTGCAGGAGAAGGCGCTGTTAAATGGTATCTCAAGGGAGGATCTGGCAGTGATCAGTGAACCGAAATATGAAAATGTAACCCGCCTGGCACTGCAATATGCTGATGCTTCCATCCAGGGAAGTCCTCAGTTGCCTTCCGAGATCGTTCATGTAATCAATGAATCTGGCAAACCCAGCCTGGATTATCAGTCACCTGAGAAATATATTGACGCCTATTCCGTTTTCTATGAGAACGTGCTGAATCTTTAATCTCGTTTATGTCTATGAAATTGAAAAAAGTGGTGGGACGCAGTGTGGTTTTCCGCTTCACGGTTTTTTTAACGCCTTTGTGGGTATTGTTTCTTGCAGCATGTGAACCTGACGAAAACAGGCTCGGTGTGGATATTTTCCCATCACAGGATACGATCATTGTTTTTGCGGATACAATCACAGATATTGAAACCCGGCTGGTAAGATCAAGGCCCCGGATTACCTCCGTTAATGAGGAAGATGAAGACAGACGCCTGTTTCTTCTGGGAAGCCTGGTTGATTCGATGACAGGCTTGTCGAGGGCTGAGATCGTGTCGGAATTCGGACTTTCGGTAGCGGGAGATTTTGGTGCAAACCCTTCCATAGATTCGCTTTCACTCTGGTTTTATGTGAGCGAGGTTGTTGGGGATACCACTGAGGCAATGCATATCCGGGTGTATGAGTTTCTTGATACATTGAGTATGCAGGAGGACTATTATTCGGATTATGATGTTTCCGGGAAATACAATCCGGAGCCTCTGGTGGATGAAACATTCGTGCCTGAAGCGGGAACAACGGTGACGTTTAAAATAGATAACCCGGACCTGCTCAGCAGGATCAGGCAGGCCACTGATTTGAGCGATTCAACTTTCTTTTATAATGCAAGTTTCCAGGAACTATTCAGGGGCCTTTATATTACTACTGAACCGGTCTCAGAGGGTGGTGTTATGGCAAAACTACAGATGGCCAACGACCTGGCCGGCCTGCGTTTCAGGTATTACCACGACAGCATTGATGTTTCTGCATATGATACCCTTTCACCCAGTACCTACACCTTCACTTTTAACGAATTCAATGCACAAAAAATAAACATTTTTCATCACGATTTTTCAGGCACGTCGCTGGAAGAGATCCTTGATGATCCGGACGCAGAACCGCCCATTGCCTATGCCCAGGGGATGGCAGGTGTGAATGTGAGGTTGTCCATACCTGATCTGGCAAACTATATTGGTACCGGGCAGATCGCCATTAATACTGCACGCTTGCTTTTTTACGTCCTGCCCGACAGCATCAGTGGAATTCCGCAAGAGGCATACCCGGACCAGCTGATGATGGAGGCCCAATTGGTTGACGGCACAGTCATTCCGGTCTATGATGACGTCATCAACACCAACAATTTTTACTTTGGGAAGCTGTCACAGTCCAACGAAACCAGTGCTTTTCTTCCCTCCCGATATTATTACAATTTTAATGTTGGCAGGCACTTTCAGTCGATGATCAACGGGGAGATTGACAATGCTTATTTCTATATTTTTATTGATAAACCGGAAATATCTACAGATATTATTAAATTCTGGAGCAACTATTCAGGGTCGGATGACGGACTTAGATTAGAACTCATTTATTCAAAATTTGATTAAGTATGTGTGGTATCGTAGGATATATTGGTAACAGGGAGGCCTATCCTGTTCTTCTGAAAGGGTTGAAAAGGCTGGAGTACCGGGGGTATGACTCTGCCGGGATTGCGCTTCTCAACGGGGAGATAAACCTGTATAAAAAGCAGGGAAAGGTTTCTGAACTGGAGGCATTTATTGAAGGCAGGAATATTGAAGGCAATATAGGCATTGGTCATACACGTTGGGCTACACATGGTGAGCCCAGTGACGAAAATGCGCATCCGCATATGTCTCAGAATGGACTGTTTACCATTATTCATAACGGGATTATTGAAAACTATACTTACCTGAAGAAAAGCCTGATCGAACAGGGGTATTCGTTTAAGAGCATGACAGATACAGAGGTGTTGGCAAATCTGATCGAATATGTGTATATTTCACAGGAGGTCAGTGCCGAGGCCGCTGTGCAGCTGGCTCTCTCAAAAGTGATTGGGGCATATGGTCTTGTGATCATGTGCAGCAACGAAAAGGACAAGCTCATTGCTGCCCGGAAAAGCAGTCCGCTGGTAATCGGTCTGGGTGAAAATGAGTATTTTCTTGCATCGGATGCCACCCCTATCATTGAATATACCGACCGGGTGATCTACCTGGATAATGACGATATTGCCATTATTAAAAAGGATGAACTTGTTCTGAAGACCAGCAGAAAAGATGACAGCCTGGAGCCGAGAATACAGACTTTGGACCTGGGTATTTCAGAGATTGAGAAGAACGGGTATGAGCATTTCATGCTGAAGGAGATATTTGAGCAGCCTCGTTCCATCAGGGATACATTTCGTGGCCGGCTGAAGCTGGAGACCAACGAGATCAAACTTGGTGGTCTCTACGATGTTTATGACAGGCTTCTGGAAGCCAAAAGGATTATTATTGTAGCCTGCGGTACTTCCTGGCATGCCGGGTTGGTAGGTGAGTACCTGTTTGAGGATCTGGCAAGGGTGCAGGTAGAGGTAGATTATGCATCGGAATTCCGTTACAGGAATCCTGTCCTGGAAAAGGAAGACATTGTTATCGCGATCTCGCAGAGCGGCGAGACTGCCGATACCCTGGCTGCAATTCAGATGGCCAGGGACGCAGGTACAATGGTACTTGGTATTTGTAATGTCGTAGGTTCCAGCATTTCCCGTGAAACCCATGCAGGAGTATATACCCATGCGGGTCCGGAGATCGGGGTTGCATCGACCAAGGCGTTTACTGCGCAGGTTACAGTGCTGACCATGATGGCAATGATGATTGCCCGGGGAAAGGGTCTGATTGAGGAGACACGATACAAGGATCTGTTACGTGAACTGGATGCTGTTCCGGAAAAAATTGAAAGAATCCTTGAACAGGATGACAAGATCATTCAGATTGCTGATATTTTCAGTAATGTCAGCAATGCGTTATACCTTGGAAGAGGAGTCTCCTATCCGGTGGCGCTGGAGGGCGCCCTGAAACTCAAGGAGATCTCATACATTCATGCGGAGGGATATCCAGCTGCTGAAATGAAGCATGGTCCTATTGCACTCATTGATGAGAACATGCCAGTAGTGGTGATCGCCACCAGGGACAATTCCTACGAAAAGATTGTGAGCAATGTCCAGGAGGTGAAGGCCAGGAACGGGATCGTGATCGCTATTGTTACCGAAGGTGATGAGACCATTAAAGGAATGGCCGATCATGTGATTGAGATTCCGGCTACAGATCCTTCACTTGTGTCCTTGCTTTCATCCATTCCCCTGCAGCTGATCGCTTATCACATTGCTGTGATGCGCGGATGCAATGTGGATCAGCCGAGAAATCTTGCGAAGTCTGTTACGGTGGAATGATTTCAGGGGCAGGAAATCTTTATCATCAGGCTGCAGCTGCTGTCAGGCGGTGCTTCGTATTAAGCTATTCGTACATTTTTTCGTAGTATGAGATGTAGGCTCCAGAGGTCACATTTTCCAGCCATTCCAGGTTTTCCAGGTACCAGTCGACCGTCTTCTCCAGTCCGGTTTCGAACGTAACCGAAGGATCCCAGCCGAGCTCATGGCTTAGCTTGCTGCTGTCGATTGCGTAGCGCAGATCGTGTCCGGCTCTGTCCTTTACAAAGGTGATCAGTTTTTCATTCTCACCGGTTGGTTGACCAAGTTTTTTGTCCATGATCTTACACAGGAGACGGATCAGGTCAATATTTTTCCATTCATTGTTCCCACCGATATTGTACGTTTCACCAATAACACCATTTTGATAGATCCTGTCAATGGCAGCGGCGTGATCCTCTACATAGAGCCAGTCACGTATGTTCTCCC
>JAGYMF010000160.1 GCA_018400695.1 Bacteroidales bacterium
GAAGATGGGATCTCCCATCATCGGACTGATTGATTCTGGTGGAGCAAGGATACAGGAAGGCGTGGCCAGCCTGGCCGGATATGCAGGAATATTCTACAGAAACGTACAGGCTTCCGGCGTCATACCCCAGGTATCAGTAATCCTCGGACCGGCAGCGGGTGGTGCCGTATATTCACCATCCATCACAGATTTTGTTTTCATGACCAATAAAACCAGTTACATGTTTGTAACCGGACCGAATGTGGTCAAGGAGGTGTTGAATGAAGATGTCTCATTCGATGACCTTGGTGGCGCCGAAGTGCATGCCAGGAAAAGTGGCGTGGCGCAGATGATATTTGAGGACGAAGAAAATACACTGATGGGCGTGCGCAGAATGATCTCATATCTGCCTTCAAATAATCTGGAGAATTGTCCCGAAATCGAACTTGCAGAGGATGATACAGAGGACATCGAAGAGAAACTCCGTGACATTGTGCCTGATGATCCCAATAAACCATATGATGTCAAAGATGTAATCAACCTTCTGGTAGACAAGCGCTCCTTCTATGAAATCAGTGAGAAATTTGCGCAAAACCTGGTTGTCGGCTTCGGCAGGCTCAACGGGAAAGTGATCGGAATCATCGCCAACCAACCCAAAGTGCTTGCAGGCACACTCGATATCGACAGTTCTACAAAAGGAGCACGCTTTATCCGCTTCTGTGATTCATTCAATATTCCACTCCTGACGCTGGAAGATGTACCCGGATTCCTGCCAGGTATCGACCAGGAACACAATGGTATCATACGTCATGGTGCAAAGTTATTATATGCCTACGCCGATGCCACTGTACCGCGCATAACAGTGATCCTGAGAAAATCCTACGGCGGCGCATATTGCGTAATGAACAGTAAAAACCTTGGAGGAGATTTTAATTTCGCCTGGCCCACAGCAGAAATCGCCGTGATGGGACCCGAAGGCGCCGTAGCAATCCTGTACAGGAAAGAACTTGCAGCATCAGACGATCCGGCTGCTTTAAAAAAGGAACTGGCCGTTAAATACAGGGACGAAATTGCAAACCCTTATGTGTCTGACGAAAAAGGTTTTATTGATGAGGTAATCGACCCGGCCATCACCAGGAAAAAACTCAAATCAGCTTTCCTGGCACTCGAAAACAAATATGTCACCAATCCATCGCGTAAACACGGTAACATCCCTCTCTAAACGTTCATTATGAAGATTAAAAGCCTACTTATCGCCAACCGCGGAGAAATTGCCATTCGCATCATGCGTACAGCAAAGGAGATGAACATCACAACCTATGCCATCAAAACTTCCAAAGAACCCAACGCATGGTACCTTGAGGAGGCTGATCATCTCATAGATTTCACCGAATGCCTGAGCGATACACCCGAATTTCTTGACATTGAACGAATTATCTATGCCGTAAAAGAAAATAAGATCGATGCCGTCCACCCCGGCTATGGGTTCCTGGCGGAAAATCCCATTTTCGCAAAACGGTGCGAGGAGGAAAACATCATTTTTATTGGCCCCTCATCAGAGGTAATCTACAACATGGGGAACAAAACCGTTGCGAAAGCCCTTGCAAGAAAAAGCAACGTTCCTCTGCTCAGAGGCAGCAAGGGAACCCTCCTTAATGCAGATTATGCCAGGAGAATGGCAAATATCATCGGCTACCCGGTAATCCTGAAAGCAGCAGCCGGCGGAGGTGGTCGCGGAATGCGGATAGCGGAAAGTGAAGCGGAAGTGGAGAGAATGTACAAAATGGCATCCAATGAATCGGCCAAGGCATTCAACGACCCTTCCATGTTCATCGAAAAATATGTTGCCGAACCAAGACATATAGAATTTCAAATCCTGGCCGACAAACATGGGAACATTGTTCACCTTGGGGAGCGCGAATGCTCGATCCAGCGAAAACACCAAAAACTGATCGAAGAATCCCCATCACCTGCACTTGACCCCGAACTCCGAAAGGTGATGGGCGATGCCGCAATCAACATCGCAAAAGCTGTAGGATACTATTCAGCCGGAACGGTCGAATTCCTGCTGGATGCTGACCGGAAATTCTATTTCATGGAGATGAACACAAGGATCCAGGTTGAACACCCCGTAACAGAGATGGTTACCGGTTACGACCTGATAGAACAGATGATCCGTATTGCACAGGACGAAAAACTCAGCTTCACACAGAAAGATATCAGCCTGAAAGGACACGCAATCGAATTCAGAATCAATGCCGAAGATGTGCAGTCAGGATTCTCCCCCAGCCTGGGCACCATTGAAAAAATCTCCTGGCCCGACAGTGAACACATCAGGGTGGATACCGGTGTAAAGGACGGATCGGTCATCACCCCCTACTACGATTCCATGATCGCAAAACTGATCGTCTATGGTGATACACGGGAAAAAGCCCTCCAGTATGCTACCAACGCCATCAGGAAATCATGGATCAAAGGTACCAAAACAACCCTCTCTTTCTGCCGTGCAGTGCTGCAAAATGGAAACTTCAGAAAGGGAAAATTCAATACTTCCTTCCTGCTTAAAGAGCTGAAAATCCATCACCACTCCGACCCTGAAGAGGAGATGCTTGCTGCATTCTTTGCAGTTTATGACTATGCCAGGGACCTGGAAGATGCAGAAGGAAAACAGCTGAATGTTGACAAGGCAAAGAATATCACACCGTGGTTGCTCAATAAAAGATTACGCTAATTCATTCGTTATGGCTGAAAGACAAAAAGGAGCAAAAACAACCAGGAAGGGTAAGCTGATCGCCCTCAGCGCATCGAACAAGGAATACGCCTTTAGCAATCCCCTCGAAAAAAAGATCCGCTACAAAGGCGAAAAAATAAAACTTAAACTGTACGAAGACCCCAACGGCTTCTCCTATATCCTCTGGAAAAATAAAAAATACCCACTGGAGATCATTGAAAAGAACCAGAACAAATACACCGTCATGCTCAACGGCGTATGGCACTCATTCACCGTTGAAACACCCTTCTCCCTGAAACGAAAAAAATTCCTGGAATCTCAGGCAGGAAGCGCTGCCTCACTGAATATCGAAGCCCCCATGCCAGGAAAAATCATCGAAATCATGGCCGAAGAAGGGGCTGACATTAATGCCGGAGAACCTCTGCTCATCCTGGAAGCCATGAAGATGCAAAACGAGATCTCCTGCCCGGTGGATGGGGTCATTAAAAAAGTCATCATCCGACAGAATGACAACGTGATGAAAGACGATCTGCTTATCGAAATCGAAAAACGCTAACCACTCCCCCCCACCCATCATTCAAACAAAAAAATAAAATTATAATTGTCCTGCTGAACACTTTACATTCCATGGAAAATTCAATAACTTGTGTTTTCTATCTTTAAGATAAATAACAGGTAACACATCAGTTATGAAAAAATTTGCAGTAGTACTCTCCGGATGTGGCGTATATGATGGCGCAGAGATCCACGAAGCAACCCTCACCCTGTATGCTGTAGCCTCCAGCCAGGCAAGCTATGAAATCTTTGCACCGGACACCGATCAATACCATGTGGTCAACCACATCACTGGAGAAGAGATGAACGAAACACGCAATGTACTCATCGAATCGGCACGGATCGCAAGGGGGAAAATCCATCCACTCTCCGAATTCAGGGCAGTGGATTTTGACGGACTCATCTTTCCTGGTGGGTTCGGTGTAGCGAAAAACCTCTCCAACTGGGCATTCAAAGGTCCGGAAAGCACCCTGCTGAACGAAGTCAGCAAAGCCATCAATTCCATGGTGGAGGCCGGTAAGCCGGTGGGAGCCCTCTGTATTTCGCCGGTATTGCTCGCCAAAACACTGAAAGGAGCCAGGCTCACCATCGGATCCGACGCCGAAACAGCAGCAGCAGTGCAGACTGCCGGGGCAAAACACGTGGAAACCACCCACGGCGAAGTGGTGGTCGATGAAAAATTCAAGATCGTTACCACCCCCTGCTATATGCTCGATGCCAATATCGTACAAATAGCAGAAGGAGCCAACAATGTAGTAAAAACCATGCTAAAACTCATGTAACCCTCTAAACTCTCAACCCTCTAAACTCTCAACCCTCTAAACTCTCAACTCAAAAAAGGGTCCGGTTTTTGCATGTGTCTAAATATGGCAGGGATACTGAAA